>QJWF01000114.1 GCA_003235435.1 Nitrosomonadales bacterium | reverse complement strand
AGCGGTCCAAAGCCGCCTGACGCGAGGGATGCGACAACCTCTGAATTACTCGAACAAAGCACTTATTCCTGGAGATGGACATGGCAGTACTCGTCGGTAAAGCCGCCCCAGATTTCAATGCTGTTGCGGTGATGGGCAACAACGAATTCAATGAAACATTCAACCTGAAAAAACACATTGCCGGCAAATATGCCGTGGTGTTTTTCTGGCCGCTGGATTTCACTTTCGTGTGCCCTTCCGAAATAATCGCTTTTGATCACAGGCTGGAGGAGTTCAGGAAGCGCAATGTCGAAGTGGTAGGTGTATCGATAGATTCTCATTTCACGCACCTTGCCTGGAAGAACACGCCAGTCAGTAACGGCGGGATAGGTCAGGTGCGCTACCCGATGGTGGCGGATATAAAGCATGAAATCTGCATGGCCTATGACGTGGAAGCCGAAGGCGGAGTGGCTTATCGCGGTTCCTTCCTGATCGACAGGGCCGGCGTGGTGCGTCATCAGGTGGTCAATGATCTGCCTCTGGGCCGGAATATCGACGAAATGCTGCGCATGGTGGACGCGCTGCAATTTAACGAAGAACATGGAGAAGTATGCCCGGCAGGCTGGAGCAAAGGGAAGCCCGGAATGGGTGCCTCAACGGAAGGCGTGGCCAGATACCTTGCGACTCACGCCAAGGAACTTTAATCCCTGTCTTATATATCTGCGAGCCACCTTGCCGGTGGCTTTTTGATTGTTTCGATTTCTTGCAAGGCTGTTAAAATCCATTGCAATATGATACTCGGGGAGTGCCCATCATGCTGATCTGGTTCGTCATTCTTTACCTGCTTTTTTCGGTTGGCATCGGCTTGTACGCTTCAAAGCGCGTCCACAATTCCAGGGACTTTGTCGTGGCCGGGCGCAACCTTCCGATGCCTGTCGTTACCGCAACAGTGTTCGCCACCTGGTTCGGCGCGGAGACAGTGCTGGGAATATCCGCCACTTTCGTTGAGGAAGGGATGGGTGGAGTGGTCGCCGATCCGTTCGGCGCCAGCATGTGCCTGATACTCGCCGGGCTGTTCTTTGCACCGCTGTTATACCGTATGAATCTGCTCACTATCGGCGATTTTTACCGAGCCCGCTACAGCCGTGTTGTGGAACTGATCATGACGGTTTGCATCATGCTGTCTTATCTGGGTTGGGTATCGGCCCAGGTGGTAGCTCTGGGTCTGGTTTTTAATGTGGTCACCGGCGGCGCGATCAGCCAGGAAGCCGGCATGATCCTTGGCCTGTCCATTGTGCTCGCCTACACAATGTTCGGCGGAATGTGGTCGGTTGCCCTGCTGGATTTCGTGCAGATGACCGTGATCATGGCTGCCTTGTTGTTGATTGCAGTGCTGATCAGCGGCGATGCGGGCGGGGTGGGCAACGTGGTCAGCCAGGCGCAGTCCGCCGGCAAGTTGCATTTTTTCCCCAGCGGTGGACTTGAAGTGTGGATACCTTTTATCGGTGCGGGTATCACCATGATGCTGGGTTCCATTCCCCAGCAGGACGTGTTCCAGCGCATGACTTCTGCAAAGAGCGAAAAAATAGCGGTACGCGGCACAGTGTTGGGTGGAATGCTGTATTTCGTATTTGCATTCATTCCTATGTTCCTGGCTTACTCCGCGACGCTGATCGACCCTGCATTGTTCAATGAGCTGATCAAGAGCGATTCACAGATGGTGCTGCCAAGCCTGATCCTGAATCACACTCCGATGATCGCACAGGTGCTGTTCTTCGGCGCGCTGCTGTCCGCGATCATGAGCACGGCTTCAGCCACATTGCTTGCGCCTTCTGCGATGTTTACCGAGAACATACTCAAGCACATCGCGCTCAAGCACATGAGCGACCAGCAGATGTTGCGCACTATGCGCATCATCCTTGTGACTTTTGGAGGCATCGTGTTGTGGTTTGCACTGAACTCCGAATCGAGCATCTTTCACATGGTGGAGGATGCCTACAAGGTTACGCTGGTCGGAGCTTTTGTGCCGCTGGTATTCGGGCTGTACTGGAAGCGTGCAAGCAATCAGGGTGCTCTGCTGTCCATCGTGCTGGGTATCGGTTCGTGGCTATCGATGGAAATCATCGGTCCGGACACCTACTGGCCGCCGCAGTTGATCGGCTTGCTGTTCAGCATTGCCGGGATGCTGATCGGTTCGATGCTTCCCAACATCATGCGTGACCAGCATCACGCCCATGCACAAACTTGAAGTTTGTCATCTTCCTGTCACAAATCCTTCATATTCTCCATTTTCTCGATACAGGGATAAGTGAAAGAGATGAATGCGAAGATTCTGATCGTGGAAGATGAGCCGGCGATCCAGGAGTTGCTGGCGTTCAATGTGATGCAGGCCGGTTTTCAGGCGTTGTGTGCCGGGGATGCAGAAACCACATGGCAACAGATTCGGGACAGTGTGCCCCATCTGATATTGCTTGACTGGATGCTGCCAGGTACCAGCGGCGTTGTGCTGGCAAAGCAGTTGCGCTCGGATGCGCGCACCAAGGACATCCCGATTATCATGCTTACCGCGCGGGGCGAGGAGCGCGACAAGATACTGGGGCTGGAGTCCGGAGCCGACGATTACATCACCAAGCCGTTTTCGCCGCGGGAACTGATGGCAAGGATACGAGCGGTATTGCGTCGCCATGTTCAGGCAATGCCTGATAAAACAGTGACAGCAAGCGGCCTGAAGTTGTCGCCAGCGACACATCGCGTGACTGCTAATGGTTTAAACATAGAAGTCGGGCCGACAGAGTTTCGCCTGCTGCATTTTTTCATGACACATGCCGAGCGGGTTCACAGCCGCACACAATTGCTCGATCAGGTATGGGGCACACAAGTATTTGTCGAAGAACGCACTGTAGACGTGCATATCCGCCGATTGCGAGCAGCATTGGAGCCGGCCGGGATGGATGCCCTGATCCAGACAGTGCGCGGCAGCGGATACCGCTTTTCGGCCACTTATGACCGGGGGTCTGGCTGAGGGTTAATGGGGACTTTATCCAGCAGTAATATCAAGGAGCATTGATTTGCCGGATTTCTGGTTCAGGTTGATTTTGCCGGTCGCATTCAGCTCGCTGTTTGCGCTGATGCTATGGGGATTGCTCTCGGCAGTTTATGCGCTGTGGTTCATGCTGCTGGTATTGCTGATATTGATGGGGCGCCACGCAAGACAACTGCACAAGCTCGGGCTGTGGCTGAACGATGCGCGTCCAGAAACCATACCGGAAGCAGGCGGCATCTGGGATGACGTGTTCTCGCAGCTTTACAGAATGGTCAAGAAGCATATCCAGACCAAACAAAAACTGGCGGCAGAATTGCAGCACATGGAACAGGCCACCGCCGCACTGCCGGAGGGCGTGATTATCCTTAACGATGCGAATCGCATCGAATGGTTCAACCCGATCGCCCAGCAGCATTTTTTTCTTGATACCAACCAGGATGTCATGCAGGACATTACTTACCTGGTGAGGCAGCCCGAGTTCATAGCGTATCTCCACGAATCCGATTTCAGCAAACCGCTGATGATGCGGCCGGCACGCCATGACGACATGGTGTTATCCATCAAACTCATTCCTTACGGCGGGGACAAGAGGTTGTTGATCAGTCGCGACATCACGCAATTCGAGCGCATCGAAAGCATGCGCCGTGATTTTGTCGCCAATGTGTCACACGAATTGCGCTCCCCGCTGACCGTAGTGAACGGCTTTGTGGAAAATCTGCGGGACATGCCGGATCTCGGCCATGACAGCGCACGGCATATATTGAAGCTGATGGCCGAACAGACCAGGCGCATGGAAAATCTGGTCGCCGATCTGCTGACTCTGTCGCGTCTGGAAAACAATCAGAACCCTTTGCTCGAGGAGGTTGTTGATATAGTCGAGCTGCTCGATCAAGTCTTCAGGGGCGGACAGTTGCTCAGCGGCGGCAAGCATGATTTGCGCCTCGAAGTGACAGGTGCGACAAAAATATCGGGCAACCTTGGTGAGTTGCGCAGCGCGTTCGAAAATTTGCTCGGAAATGCGATCCGTTATACGCCTGAAGGCGGAACGATCCTGTTACGCTGGTTCGAAAGGGGCGGTCAGCCGGTTTTTTCGGTAGAGGACAGCGGCATCGGCATCCCTGCGCAGCACATACCACGCCTTACAGAACGGTTTTACCGGATTGACAGCAGCCGCTCTCGTGAAACCGGCGGAACAGGTCTGGGTCTCGCGATCGTGAAGCACATTGCAATGCGTCATCAGGCCAAGCTTGAAATATTCAGCGAAGAAGGCAAAGGCAGTATCTTTTCGCTTGTGTTCCCGGCAAGAAGACAGGTGGCATGACCGGCGAACAGTCTGGTGATATGCAACCGCCATGGCGGCAGATTTGTGATAAAAAACTTGCTGGATTCCCAGTCAATGAGTACAGGTCAGAGTTGGCTGGCATAACTCTCGCACAGTATATGCGCGATGATATCAATCCAGCGAAAAACTTACGCGCT
Source organism: Nitrosomonadales bacterium (assembly GCA_003235435.1). Lineage (GTDB taxonomy): Bacteria > Pseudomonadota > Gammaproteobacteria > Burkholderiales > Gallionellaceae > Gallionella. The sequence continues at coordinate 13,251 of QJWF01000114.1, read as the reverse complement.
CGAAGTCGATGCCGCGCTCCACACAGAATCCCAGCTTGATTTTCTGAGTCTCCTCGTTGCCTCGTTCCATTCTTGCCGGGAGATCCGGCTGGAAGCATCCGTGCTCGAGGATCAGGCTGGGCGGTGTCTTTAGAGTCGGCACTTCGTGCAAAAGCAATGCGGCGAGATAGTTGCCGGAACCGGGGCCATCTTCCACAGCGATACGAACAGCTTCGACAGCGCCGGGCAGATATTGCACACCGATCCTCAGATGTCCGGTGAGGGTAACGTTCACCCATTTGGATATGCCCAATATCCATGCTGTCACGCCTAGCACGCTGGTAGTCGCGTCAACGGGATGAAAAGCGACCAGTTGATTGAAGCTCAGACGACTGCCGTCCATATTTTCGCGAGTAAGTTTGGCTCCCATGATACTGGCGTTCTCCACCTTCCACGCTTCCAGCGGGAAGTCTTTTTCGATCAGAACACGTTCAGCAGAATCACTTGACATTCTTCCCGTTGACACGATGTGTCTGTTTGCGGCATTTCCATTCCTGGCACCGTTACCGGACTTATTGAACGGTTTCCCGGAAAGATGCGCGTAAATATTTTCAAGTTTGTGGCAAAGCCAGGTCCGTTGCTCGACAGGATGCCGGTCGCCAGAGCGCGTATTGAGGTTTTCACACCAGCACTGATGCAGAAAAGTGAGGAACTCTATGCAGTCATGCGCGGTGCAGTTCTCTCCAAGTTTTTGATGCTGAGGAGTTTGTCCCTGTTGCATCAGTATGATTTTGACGCGCAACAACTTGCTCAGTGGAACCATCGCGATATAGCGCATGTTCTCACTGTGGACTACACTCTTGATGGGGAGCAAGCCATGGGTGCTGGCCAGATCAGCTGCCAGCGGCTGCGCGTCTCCCCTGCTGAGGGAAAAGCTGCGCTCCACGGTTACAGTGGTACTCCATTCCGACAGCCATCCATCCAGAAGCTGTAGTTGGAAGCGGTTCAGTTCGGCGGGCCGTGCATAGCAGGCAAGCAGGATTTTGATATAAGTGCTTTCGCAATTGACGAGAGGCTGGACGGTATTCAACGGGTCCGGTACCTCAACGTGTTGCAGCCCGCTTTTTTCTGCGAACGAGAACAGCTCATGCAATTGACGCCATAGTTTCGGTTCGAACTCATAACCGCAGCGCAAGTGCTCGAAAATTGCCAGACCGCTGTATTGCAGGCAGCGCTGGCATAACAAGGCACCATGATCGGCGAGCAGCTTGTCGCCGGTAATATAGGCCTGCAGGCAGCGCTGATAACCCAATACCATTGCCAACCAAAGTTGCACAATTCCGGCGAAAGCGGTCATTTCACTTTCATTCAACGGCAGCGGTTTGGCGGTCAATTTTCTGGCGTAATACTCCTGCACATATCCGACCGTCTCGCGCAACAGTTCAAGGGTATCAAGCCGTTCCGGGCTGCGCATCGGACAGCGGTTGAATTCACGGATCTGGAATAGCAGCTTGCTGTGCGCCGGCTGCAGATTGGTCAATTGCAGTTGTGCCAGCCATTTCGAGCAACTGTCCGGATCCTTGAAGGCCGGGTCAGCCAAATCGTCGGTCGGTTCAAGGGGGAGGGTTAGCATATTCGATAATTCTGGATTGAAGCACGGGGATCATGTGCCGGGAAATAACATAACTCGGTTCTTGGTTTGCTCTTCTGTGCGTGATCCTGAGAGTTGCAATTCTACAGCAGCACCCGTTCTATTCCGCCATCATTTGCTTTGGCCACATAGTCCGGAAGCCAGTCCTTGCCCAGCAAGTGTCTGGCCATTTCCACCACGATATAGTCTGCGATAGTGCCGCAGTCGTCGCTGTAACGCGACAATCCCTGCTGACAGGACGGGCAGGAGGTCAGTATCCTGATTTCTCCGCTGTAGCCGTCGGCTCTCAGAGCGGCCGCGCCCTTGCGCATCTCCTGTTCCTTGCGGAATCGCACCTGAGTCGCGATCTGGGGCAACGTGACTCCAAATGTCCCCGATTCGCCGCAGCAGCGTTCGTTGAGCGCAACGTCGGTTCCCATCAATTCGTTCACGACCTTGAGCGGCTGATAAGACTTCATCGGCGAATGGCAAGGGTCGTGATACATGAACCGTACACCTGCAATACTCTCAACTTTCACTTTTTTCTCAAGCAGGTATTCGTGGATATCGAGCAGCCGGCAACCGGGGAATATCTTGTCGAACTGGTATTTCTGCAACTGGTCCATGCAGGTACCGCAAGATACGATCACCGTCCTTATATCAAGGTAGTTCAGCGTGTTCGCGACACGATGAAACAGCACACGGTTGTCGGTGGTTATCTGGTTGGCCTTTTCTGCATGGCCTGAAGCATTTTGCGGGTAACCGCAGCACAGATAGCCAGGTGGCAGCACCGTGATTGCTCCGATCTCGTACAGCATCGCCTGTGTTGCCAGGCCTACCTGTCCGAACAAACGCTCCGAGCCGCAGCCCGGGAAATAGAAGACCGCCTCACTGTCCTCAGTCAATTTATGCGGATTGCGTATCACTGGCACGATATTGCTGTCTTCGATGCCGAGCAGTGCGCGAGAGGTTTTTTTCGGCAGATTGCCGGGCATCGGTTTGTTGATGAAATGGATCACTTGCGCTTTCAATGCAGCGCCGCCTACCGTAGCCGGGGGTCTCGATGTCTGGCTTTTCAGCAAGCCGAAACGCCTGGCCAGACGGTAGCCGAAGCGCTGCATCCGGTATCCCCACTCTATCATCACCTTGCGTACCAGTTTGATCGTGGTTGGATCGGCGGCATTTAGGAACAACATTGATGCATTGGCGACCGGATTGAAATTCTTCTTGCCGTGCTTTCGCAGGAAATTGCGCATGGCGACCGATACATCTCCGAAATCGATGTCCACAGGACAGGGATTCAGGCACTTGTGGCACACTGTGCAATGGTCGGCGACATCGCTGAATTCGTCGAAGTGCTGGATCGATACACCGCGCCGGGTCTGCTCTTCATACAGGAATGCCTCGATCAGCAGCGAGGCGCCGAGGATCTTGTTGCGCGGAGAGTACAGCAGATTGGCTCGCGGCACGTGGGTGCTGCATACCGGTTTGCATTTGCCGCAGCGCAGGCAGTCCTTGATCGAATCGGATATCTCGCCCAGCTCGCTCTTTTCCAGGATCAGGCTTTCCAGTTCCATCAGGTTGAAACTGGGCGTATAGGCGCGTTCCAGATTGCCGCCTGTGAGCAGTTTGCCTTTGTTGAATCGTCCCTCTGGATCGATGCGTTTCTTGTAAGCGGTGAACGGGGCGATCTCGCCTTCTTCAAGAAAGTCGAACTTGGTGATTCCGATACCGTGTTCGCCAGAGATCACCCCGCCGAGGGATTTTGCCAGTTTCATGATGCGATTCACCGCGCCATTGGCCTGCTGGAGCATTTCATAGTCGTCTGAGTTCACCGGGATGTTGGTGTGTACGTTGCCGTCACCGGCATGCATGTGCAACGCGACAAAAACGCGGCTCTTCAGCACGCTCTGGTGTATCGCTGTGCATTGTTCAAGTATCAACTGATAGGTACTTCCGCTGAAAATGTTGCGCAACGGATTGCGCAGCTCAAGTTTCCACGAGGCGCGCAACTGGTGGCGCTGGACTGAATCGAAAACCGTTTTGCTGCTCTCGGTGCCGGCTGGAGCAAATGGGCAGTCGGATAGCTGTGAGTCCAGATTCTCAGAAAGCCATTCCCATCTCTTGCGCACATCGGCAAGCAACCGTTTGGTTTGCTGCGCCCGATCCCCGAGAAGTTCGTTATCGCCAAGTTGTCTGTCGTCCTGGTAGTACAGCGGCAGATCACCGGAAAAAAACTCATCAAGTGCATCCAGCAACTTGAGTTTGTTGTGCAGAGACAACTCGATATTGATGCGTTCCACGCCGTCGCAATAATCGCCCATGCGCTGCAGCGGGATCACAACGTCCTCGTTGATCTTGAACGCATTGGTGTGCCTGGCGATTGCTGCTGTGCGCGCGCGATCCAGCCAGAATATCTTGCGCGCCTCGGCGGACACGGCGATGAAGCCTTCGCCGCTGCGCAGGTTGGCCATGCGCACGATTTCCGAGGCCGCCGCAGCGGCCGCATCCGAATCGTCACTCACCACATCGGCAATCAATACCATCTTCGGCCGTGTGCCTCGCCTGGACTTGGTGGCATAGCCCACTGCCTTGAGATATCGCTCGTCGAGATGCTCAAGACCCGCGAGCAGCGCTTCTGGATGCGCTTCCAGATAATTCTTGATTTCAACGATGGCAGGAACCGCCTCGCGCACCTGGCCGAAGAATTCCAGGCAAACGGTGCGCGTGTGTCTGTGCGCGCGATGCAGGATGAAGCGCGCCGAGGTTATGATGCCGTCACAGCCTTCCTTCTGGATGCCGGGCAACCCGGACAGGAATTTGTCAGTGACGTCCTTGCCCAGTCCGGTCTTGCGGAATGCGCTGCCGGGAATGGTCAGTATCTCCGGCGTGCCATGCGCGGTCTTGCCGTTCTCTTCGAAGCGGCTGATTCGGAAGCGTGCGGACGTGGCGTCATGGATCTTGCCGAGGTTGTGGTCCAGCCGCTCGACTTCCATCCACAGGCCGTCGGGTGTGACCATTCGCCACGATGCCAGGTTATCCAGGGCAGTGCCCCAGAGTACGGCTTTCTTGCCGCCCGCGTTCATGGCCACGTTTCCGCCTATGCACGATGCATCCGCCGAGGTGGGATCCACGGCAAACACCAGACCGCTGGCTTCCGATGCGTCCATCACGCGCCGAGTCACCACGCCTGCGCCGCAATGGATGGTGGCGTATGGCTTGTCCAAACCGGGCAGGACGAGGTGCTCGACAGCCGAAAGTGTCTCGAGCTTTTCGGTGTTTATCACTGCCGAAAATTTGTCCAGCGGCACCGCCCCGCCGGTATATCCGGTGCCGCCGCCGCGCGGGATGATTGTGAGCTTGAGTTCTATGCACGCACGCACCAGTGCGGCGATTTCATGTTCGGTGTCCGGGTGCAGGACCACGAAGGGATATTCCACGCGCCAATCGGTCGCGTCGGTCACGTGCGAGACGCGTGCCAAGCCGTCGAACTGGATATTGTCGCGGCGGGTGATACGACCCAGTCCGCGCAACACGCGCTTGCGCAACTGCAGGGTGTGTTCGAGATCGCAGGAAAATCGGTCCACTGCGGTACGTGCCAGTTCGAGAAGACGTTTCACGACCTCATTGTGGTTTCGACCGCTACGCTTAACATCGTCTTCGCCGATGTCGGTTTCCACCGCAACTTCATTTTCCTGGCGGCGCTCCTCAATCGCGTTCAGTCGATGATGCAATGCGCCAATCAGGGCGGCTCGGCGCTTGCGATTGCCGAGCAGGTCGTCCTGAAGATAGGGATTGCGCGTCACCACCCAGATATCTCCCAATACTTCGTACAACATGCGCGCTGAACGGCCGGTGCGGCGCTCCGCGCGCAGCCTGTTGATGATGTCCCACGCCTCGCTTCCGAGTATGCGCAACACGATCTCACGATCGGAAAACGAAGTATAGTTATAGGGGATTTCGCGTAAACGTGCGGACATGGTGAACCTTGGAGCAGCCTAAATAAATATCACGGGATGTTTCGCTGCCGGAATACCGTGCAGCAAAACGCGCATTTTACCCGATTGCGGGTTGCCACTCGACCATTATGAAAAAGCGGACCGAGTAAATCCTGGTTCCATGGCGGCGCTTTATCCTGAACATGGATAGGGTGACGGCTTTGGCCATATGGCATGGCAAGGCATTTGCTGATAGATTACGCCGTGAAGTGGCTCGCGGCCCCGTCAAGATACAAATGGTGAAATTGAGATTTCAATACCTGTATGAACTCTATGCACTATATACGACCCTGTTTCTGGCTTGTTCAGCTCATGCTGATGTTTTCTCCGGTATGCATGGCAGAAGGCTATGAACTTGGCCAGGGTTGGCCTGTCGGGAAATATCTATTGTCCGGTTATGCAAACATTGAGATTGTTAACCGTTTTGACGCTGCTACAAAACTCGAGCTGGATGATCTGAGCCTGTTTGCCAGCGGCCGTGTCAGCAAGTGGGTCAATCCTTTTATTGAAGCCGAACTGTCCAAACACACCTTGATTAAAGAAGGAGGCGGTGCGGGCAGCGGGGATTTCATCGTTGAACGGTTCTATAACGACGCAATGCTGTCCGCAAACGACACATTGCGGATTGGCAAGATACTGACCCCTCTGGGTGAATGGAACCTGGTGCATGCCGCTCCTTTGATTCCCACTATTACGCGTCCGTATACAACTGCAAGGGGATTCGATGCCTACATGAGCGGCATCAGCTGGATGCATGAAGCCGGGGAAAGCGGAACTTCGGATATTCAATTGTACTGGCAGCCTGACAATGAATGGTTCAAGCGTCCGGCCAGCCAGACACTGAGGAATTTCCACAATGTCATAGGGGGGCACATCAATGTGCCATTTGGTTTGATCAACAAAGCGGGAGTATCTGTCCAGCATGGCAAGCTGATAGAGACCGGTGAAATGTTCACGCTTTACGGTTTCAATGTGAACAAGTCCTTCGGCAAGCTGAGACTGGAAAGCGAAGCGATAACTGCCCGTTTTTCAGGCGTGGTATTGCCCGGAGCTAGCCCCCGAATTCATGACAGAGAATCTGGAATATTTGCGCTTGCAGAGTACAAAATTACTTCCAAGTTACACGGCATTCTGGAGTGGGAGCGTTACCAGGATCATACCGTCAGCGAGTCATCCCGAGCCACGCTCGTCTCGCTTGCCTACAGGCCCAGCGTAGCGACGGTATGGAAGCTGGAGTACATTCATCAGGCAGGCGTATCTTCCCCGATATCGTCGATCAGCACCGGTTTAAAAGCGGCTTACTCGTTGCTATTTTGATGCGCGTCCTGCTGCTAATTTTCGGGATTCTGTGGACTTCTCATGGCCAGGCGGGATTGTTGGTTATTGCCTCCAGCAAGCTGCCTGATGACTCGATAACAGTCAAACAGCTAGCTGATATCTACTCATTGAAGCAGGTATATTGGCCAAACAAAATTCAGGTGGTTCCGGTCAATCGGGAGGCTTCCAGCCAGGAACGTGAAAAGTTCTCTGAGGCTGTGTTTCATCTTTCCCCTCAGGAAATGGGGGAATACTGGAACAGGCTCAGATTCCAGGGAAAACTTCCTCCCCTTGTTCAAACCTCAGACCAGGCGGTCCTGAGCTTCGTGCGCAGCGTACCCGGCGCGATAGGCTACATCAATGCAGGCCAGAAGCCAAAAGGGGTCAAGATCTTGCTGGAAATTCCATGAACCTGTCCAATTTCCCGATGAGTTTTGCCTATGTTCCTTGATTTGATCGGGGGGTCCATTGCCCGCAAGTTGCTGCTTGCATTTTTTGCAGTGTTTATCATCACCTATCTTGTGACTGCGTTGGTTGTGCAAAGCGCCGTTCGGTCTGGGGTGACCGATTCGGAGCTAGCCACATTGTCACAACTGGCCCGGCTTAAACTCGGAAGTCTCAATGCCAGCTTCAAGCAATTGTCCACTAACCTGCGTGCATGGGCAAAACTGGATGTTATGAATGACATTGCATCTGGAGACGTGGACAAACGAGTGGAACACACGCTGGAGAGCCTTGCAAGGGATTATGCGCTTGATGGCGAAATTTATGCTTTTAATAACGCCGGGCGATTGGTTGCGTCCAGCGACCTGAAACACAATATAGATTTTCTGCCGGACGCGTGGAAGCCGCATGGGGAAATAGGTTTCGTAAACAAACATTCCAACCCGGTTGATGGCGAAGAGATTGTGGCGTTGATTATGCCGGTAAAGGCGACTTTTGCCGCGAACTATAAGCTTGGCACCATCGTGGTGACCAATCACTGGAGCAGCGTGAGAGCCTCGCTTCCCGTACAAACTCTCCTCTTATACCATCAGGATATGCCTTCGCTGCAGGAATTTGGGGTTAAAGCTCCGACATCAGATATTTCACCCCCCGAAACGGCGTCACATCAGGAATCGATAGTCCTGATGGATTCCACGCTGGACATTGCTGTATCCAAAGAGTCGATGGCTGAACTGGCGCATCTAAATGGATGGGCGAACGTCGGCAATAACCAATACCTAGTCAACAGCGCAACCGAAGTTAACGGCTTGCTATCCGGATGGGAAATCGTGATGCTGCGAGAGCCCGCGAAGCTATATCAGACCGTACGTGCGGTGACGTTCAAACTGGCTATCCTTGGTCTTTTCCTGACCTTGCCGCTGACCCTGGCCATACGCTGGCTTGCCAGGCGTTTAACCGCACCGCTGCGCAAGTTGACGCAGTTTGTCTCTGAAATTACCGGAACCGATGACCTGTCCAAGCGGCTGGAATTGGATTCCAACGATGAGATCGGCATTCTGGCGGGCGACTTTAACCTCATGGCGGCAAGGCTGGAAAGTGGGTCAAAAGCCCATCGTGAAGCCGAAAAGCGCCTGCGGGCGACTATCGACAATGCCCTGGATGCAGTAGTGCAGATAAGCACTGAAGGAATCATCCTGGGCTGGAATGACCAGGCGGCCAACATATTCGGTTGGTCAAGCAAGGAGGCTGTAGGAAGATTGCTGCACGAAATGATCATTCCGCCACAATATCGCGATGAATATCTCCGCGACATGCAGCACTTGCTGACAATAGGCGAGGGGCGCATCCTGAATTCCCGGACCGAGAAGTTGGGTCTTCATCGCGACGGCCACCAATTCCCCGTTGAATGGGCAATTACCACGATTGAGGTGGAGGGCCGGTACGAGTTGAGTGCATTCATCCGCGACATCACCCACAAAAAACAATCAGAAGAACTCATATGGAAGCAGGCCAACTTTGACAAAGTGACCGGCTTGCCCAACCGCCACATGTTCCATGACCGTCTGGAGCAAGATATCAAGAAGGCAAGCCGCTCAGGCCAGCGTATGGCGCTGCTGTTTATCGATCTGGACCGCTTCAAGGAGATCAACGATACGCTGGGCCACGATGCCGGCGATATCCTGTTGGTGGAAACTGCGCATCGAATCAGCAGTTGCGTACGCGAATCGGATTCCGTGGCACGGCTGGGCGGTGATGAATTCACCGTGACTTTGTTGGAAATTGATGACACTGGCAGTGTTGAAAGAGCCGCCCAGTGCATTCTGGATAAGCTTGCCGAACCATTCCAGCTCAGAGATGAAGTGGTCTATATATCGGCCAGCATCGGCATCACGATATATCCTAATGATGCCGTCAGCGTCGAAGACCTGCTCAAGAACGCCGACCAGGCGATGTATGTCTCGAAGAGCAAAGGGCGCAATCAGTCCAGCTATTACACTTCGACACTGCAGGATGCCGCACAGCAAAGGCGGCGGCTGATAAACGATTTGCGCGATGCTTTGGCAAACGATCAGTTCCAGCTTTACTTCCAGCCGATCATGGATATGGATACGGGCCTCATCCAGAAAGCAGAAGCTCTGCTGCGTTGGCAACACCCGGAACGCGGTTTGGTCAACTCCATGGATTTTATTATGCTCGCTGAGGAAACCGGGCTTATCAATGAAATTGGTGACTGGGTATTCAAGGAATCGGCGCGATGGGCAAAGCGCTGGAGAGACCAGCTTTCGAATGAATTTCAAGTCAGCGTGAATGTGTCACCGATACAATTTCAGTCCGGCGGGCATTATTGCGATGAATGGGAGGCATATTTGCGAAGCATCGGCCTTTCCGGCCAGAACATCGTCATAGAGATCACCGAAAGCTTGTTGCTGAACGCTGCGAAAGGCATTACAGACAGGCTTCTCAAATTCCGCGATGCAGGTATTCAGGTGGCAATCGATGATTTTGGGACGGGCTACTCATCGCTTTCATACCTGAAGAAATTCGATATCGATTACCTGAAAATAGACAAGACATTTGTGGATAACCTTGAAACGGATGCTAACGACATGGTTTTGTCCGAAGCAATTATCGTTATGGCGCACAAGCTGGGACTGAAGGTGATTGCCGAAGGCGTCGAGGCCGAAGCGCAACTCAGGCTTTTGAGTGATTCGGGGTGCGATTATGCGCAAGGACACTATTTTTCAGAGCCTGTTCCTCCGGAGGAATTTGAAGCGCTGCTCAAAATATCGGTATAGGGTTCCTTCCGGGTGCGGGCATCCATTGTTTTCCGGTTTGATCACTTAATAATTCGCGTTCAACCTGATTATCCCTTGCATATGGCGCAATGCCGGCTCATGTGGTGTCGATCCGAAATCCGGCAGCCGCAGCACTGATTTTCCGGTCCGCAAGATATTTGCAACTTGTCTTTATGCATGGCTCAAGACAACAATGGAATACCGGTTCATGAACCACCGACCAAACCTTCCCTTAATCAAAGTGTTCTTCTCGCTGTGGCCGTCAGCCAGGGAGCGCAGAGATCTGGCCGCATGGCAGAAGCCTCTGCAGTCACTGTGCGGCGGACGCGCGATGCGGGGCGAGACACTGCATAACACCCTGGTATTTATCGGCAACATCGCGCAGTCCAGACTTGAACCACTGCAACTCGCGGCTCAGGAAGTCAGTGGGAAGGGTTTTGAGTTATGTTTCGAAATCGCTCGCTACTGGGGTCACAACCATATCGTATATGCCGCACCCGTTCATGCGCCCCGGCAATTGACGAAATTGGTCCTGGCGCTGGAGCAAAGCCTGGCCTGTCACGGTTTCAAGTTTGATCTCCGCGAATACAGACCGCATGTCACGCTGATTCGCAACGCTCTCTGGACGGATGCTGGGTTGCCTGCGATGCAGCCGGTGTGTTGGCGTGTAATGGATTTCGCCCTGGTGCAATCCATGAGCCATGAAGGCGCGGCCGGCTATCGTGTGCTGGCCAGGTTCCCTCTGGGACCGACAGCAGGTGATCCGCAAAACGGGTCGGATCGATGATGCTGTAAGCCGCATTTTAAAATAATTAAGAATCTTCCGTGGTTTTAAGCTGCATATTTATGGATAATGCCGCCCACCGAACATCTGCATCATAACCGTCGGGTTGGCTGTCGCCGTTTGAACGCTTAAACAGCTACCTTGCCATCGTTTATCGGTGGCTTAGAAGATTGGCCAGTTGTTTTTTCAGCAGTTTGATCAGGAGTGAATAAATGCTATATATCTTTACCCTGGAACGCAGTCGACTGGCCAGTATCCGCCCGGATGAGGTTTCGGCCCGGAAGCCGATCTGGGTGGATATCGTCGAGCCAAGCGAAGAAGAACGTGCATGGGTGACCGATACCTTTGCGATCACGCTGCCTTACCCTGAGCATTTGCGCGACATCGAAGAAAGCGCCCGGTTTTACGAGGAGAACGAGGAACTCCATGTGCGCTCCGATTTTTTGCAGGGCAAGGAGATCGGCACACTTAGCGTGATCGTCGCTTTCGTGATCTCGCGAAATGTACTGTTCAGTCTGCATGACCAGGATTTGCCCCTGTTCAGACTGTACCGCCAGCGCACCCAGCGGCAGCCCAATCTGGTCGAAGACAGCCTGGACGTACTGATAGATCTGTATGACTCGGATGTGGAGATTTCCGCCGATACGCTGGAAGAGGTCTATATAGAACTTGGCGGCATCGGCAACCAGGTGCTCAATACCACATTGGGCGACAAGGAGGCGGGCGCGGTTCTGGCAAAAATAGCGCACAACGAGTACCTGAACGGACGCATACGCCGTAACCTTATGGATACCCGCCGCGCGATCTCCTTCCTGATGCGAAGCAAGTTGCTCAAGCCGAACCAGCTCGATGAAGCGCGCCAGATCATCCAGGATATAGATTCGTTGGGCGGCCATACCGCATTCCTGTTCGACAAGATAAATTTTTTGATGAATACCACCGTCGGTTTCATCAACGTCAACCAGAACAAGATCGTGCGCATGTTCTCGGTCGCCTCGGTGGCGCTGCTGCCACCCACGCTGATCGCGTCGATCTACGGCATGAACTTCAAGTTCATGCCGGAGCTGGAATGGGCGAACGGCTATCTGTTCTCGCTGTTTCTGATGGTTGTTTCCGTCGCGTTGCCGTTCTGGATATTTCATCGCAGGGGATGGCTGAAATAAGCCACGACTTGATGGAAAATTGCGGTCAACGGACATCGAGGGCGCACTTGAAGGTTGCTTCCGCGAATAACCGCAAAATTAATCTGCTGTACAGCACCGTCTTGACGGTAATGCTTTGTACCGCGTCTGGCGGATCCGCAAATGCCGGTAGCGAAGCATTGTTTGAGTGCGTCAGGATGTATCCCGGCGATGATGCAGAACGTCTGAAGTGCTACGACCGTCTGGCCGCTCCCGATTCGCCGGCTGCCGGAACGGAGCCAGGCAAGAATGCGTTGCCCGACGAGGATGCGGAAGCGGCTGCCGGCTCCGGCACTGCGACTTCTGGCCCCGAGCGGTCCTACCTGACCAGGGTGTGGAACCTGGATGATATGTCCAGCCGTGATCCGAGCAAACTGGGACGTCTCCAGCCTTACCGGCAAAACTACCTGATCATAAAGAAGTCCGGCAATCCAAACCGCCTGCCCAGTTCGCCACTGCCCGACCATAATGTGACCGTGCCCATCGACATCGATGCGGTCGAGACCAAGTTCCAGTTGAGCGTCAAGGCCGACATAGGCGACCAGCGCAATATTAATTTCATGGGCATCAAGACCTTCCGCTTGTGGGGTGCATACACGCAGCAATCCGACTGGCAGATGTTCAATACGCGCAGTTCCTCGCCATTCCGCGAAACCGTGTACGAGCCGGAATTGATTGCCACGCTCGGCACCGGCAATGCTTCAGGACTGAAACTCATCAATCTGGGAATTTTGCACCAGTCGAACGGCCGCCCATTGCCCGAATCGCGCAGCTGGAACAGGGTCTATCTTCTCGGCGGCATGGAATGGAGCGACATGACATCCGTCCTGCTGCGCGGATGGTGGCGCATGCCGGAGGATCCCGCGAAGGACGACAATCCCGACATCAGCGATTACCTCGGGCGGGCCGATCTGGTGATACGCTGGGAGCCGCGCGACAAATCCCAGGCCGTGGCGATGCTGCTGCGCAACAACCTCAGCATCAGGAACAACCGGGGTTATGTGCAGATCGACTGGGCCACGCCTGTCAGGTTCGGCAGCGCTGCGCGCATGCACATACAGATCACCTCCGGATTTGGCGAAAGCCTGATCGACTATAATCATCGCCAGAACACTTTCGG
>QJWF01000065.1 GCA_003235435.1 Nitrosomonadales bacterium | reverse complement strand
ATTGGCGGCGCAGATGTATTCCTTGGATTATCCGCCGGCGGGGTATTGAAGCCCGAGATGGTCGAACTGATGGCGGACCAGCCACTGATCTTTGCGCTGGCAAATCCCAATCCGGAGATAATGCCGGAACTTGCCAAGTCGGTGCGCCCGGATGCAATCATTGCAACCGGGCGTTCCGATTATCCCAACCAGGTCAATAATGCACTGTGTTTTCCTTATATCTTCCGCGGTGCGTTGGATGTAGGAGCTTCAGCCATCAACGAAACAATGAAACATGCCGCAGTTTACGCTATTGCAGAATTGGCGCAGGCAGAACAATCCGACTCAGATGAAAGAGTCTATGGAGAGGAGAACCTGAGTTTTGGCGCCGAACATCTGATTCCAAAACCATTCGATTCGCGCCTGATCACCCGAATTGCTCCCGCTGTGGCTAAGGCTGCAATGGACAGCGGGGTGGCACAGAGACCTATCGCCGACATGGCCGCATATCGCGAGCGGCTTGACGGATTTGTCTATCACTCCAGCATGCTGATGAAGCCGGTATTTGATGCTGCCAAACAAGACCCGAAGCGTCTGGTATATTCCGAAGGAGAAGATCTGCGCGTGTTGCACGCGGTGCAGACAGTTGTCGACGAACGCATCGCTTTCCCCATACTGGTTGGTCGTCCTGCTGTGGTCGAGCAGCGTATCGCGAAACTCGGCCTGCGTATCCGCGCAGGAGAACATTTCGAGCTGGTGAATCCCGAGGACGATCCGCGCTACCGCGAATACTGGAGCGAGTATCATCGCATGATGCAACGCCATGGCATTACTCCGGAATCGGCCAAGCGCGATATGCGCAGGCACAACACCCTGATCGCTGCGATGCTGTTGCATAAAAATGCGGCTGAAGCAATGCTATGCGGAGCTGTTTCTTTACCTCTCCGGCATCTGCGCTTTATTGACGCGGTTATCGGTCGCAGGCCAGGTGTAAGCTTGTATGCGGCGATGAACATTCTAATGCTGCCCAAGAACACCCTGTTCATTTGCGATACACACATAAATCTGGACCCTAGTGCCGAGCAAATTGCAGAAATGACAATGCTGGCTGCCGAAGAGATGCGCCGATTCGGTTTGACACCGAAGATTGCGCTGTTGTCCCATTCCAATTTTGGCAGCTTTGACGATGCTTCGGCGCGCAAAATGGCTACGGCACGCGAGATGCTCGAAAGACTGGCTCCCGAGCTGGAGGTTGACGGAGAAATGCACGGCGATGCCGCGTTGTCTGAAAGCCTGCGACAAGAAATTTTTCCTGCAACGCAACTGAAGGGAGCAGCGAATTTGCTGGTCATGCCGAATCTGGATGCGGCAAACATTTCATATAATTTGTTGAAGATGGCTGCGGGAGACGGCGTCACGATTGGATCGATTCTGCTGGGAGCGAGCAAATCAGTACATATCCTGACTTCGACAGCGACAGTTCGACGCATCGTGAATATGAGCGCATTGGCGGTTGCCGGCGTCAAACACACCAGGGAGAATGACTATGAACAAGCAGGAAGTCGCCTTACTCAGCAATGAGATCGAGATGTTGATGAATGAACGTTCCAAGCTGCTCAGGGTGGTGGGAGCTGCTGCCGTTCTGGTTGCCAATACCAACGCGGAGACATTGCCGATTGCCGCGATGGGCGCAGCAGATACTCTGTCGGAGGCGCTGAATGGTTTGCCTGATGAAACTTTGAAAGACGCGCTGGAATCGGTTCGGGCGCAGGTCGGATAGCGAGCCGATGGAAAATCGCACGGGACTGATACTTACCGGGGGCGGGGCGCGTGCTGCCTATCAGGTTGGTGTGCTAAAGGCGATAGCAGAGATCATGCCGCGCCGCTCTTCCAGTCCATTTCAGGTTATTTGCGGCACTTCTGCGGGCTCTCTCAATGCAGCCACGCTTGCGGTCAACGCGAAGAATTTCAGCATGGGAGTGCAGTATCTCGTCAATACCTGGAAGAACTTTCACCCCAACCAGATCTATCGTACCGATATGATCGGAGTGCTCAATAACACCATCCTTTGGTTCACTGGGCTGTTGTTAAGCTTTTTGGGAATCAACAAGCTCAAAGAGATTTCACTGCTCGACAATACGCCTCTGATGGAATTTCTGGAACGGATTCTGCCATGTGAGCTGATTCAGGAAAACATAGATGCGGGTTACCTTCATGCTCTTAGCATAACAGCATCTGGTTATGGTTCCGGCCAGTCTGTGACTTTTTTTCAGGGTGTAAAAGAACTTGCTCCATGGCGGCGCACCGGACGTGTAGGTTTGCCGACGCAGATCGGAATTAAGCATCTGCTGGCCTCGGCTTCACTGCCATTCTTGTTCAAGCCGACCTTGATCAATCGTGAATATTTTGGTGATGGTTCAATGCGCCAGATCGCTCCGCTTGGATCGGCATTAAATCTTGGTGCGACTCGCATACTGGTGATCGGTGTAACTGCAAATGAATATAGCGATCAACCCGAGCGCAGCGAAACGCATGAATATCCTACCTTGGCGCAGATAGCAGGACATGCTCTGAACAGCATCTTCCTCGATAACATGGATGTCGATCTGGAGCGCCTGAAAAAAATCAACGAACTGGTTGCGGTAATGCCGGCTGAAATTCGCGAAACCACCCGGCTCAGGCATGTCGATGTAATGGTAATTTCACCCAGCCAGCCTATCGACAAGATAGCTGAACGATACGTTGATGGATTGCCCTGGACGATAAGACTGTTATTGCGTTTAATCGGTGTCGGACATAACAGCGGCGTGACGCTAGTGAGCTATTTGTTATCGGAAAGAAATTACTGCAGGGCTTTGATCGATCTGGGCTATCAGGATGCATTAAGGCAACGTGAAGAGATCATGAGATTTTTGGATATTCAAACTCCCGCGAGCACCGAGTTGCCCCAATGACTGAAGGGAATATCCACTCGCGAGCCTGGCAATTACTGACCATGCTGGCGGACGGCGAGTTCCATTCTGGAGAAGTGTTGGCACGGCAGCTCGGAGTGTCGCGCGCCAGTGTTTTCAACGCGCTTGCCGAGGTGGGGGAGTTCAATGTGGTGCTGCACCGAATACGCGGTCGCGGATATCGGCTGGCGCGTCCATGGCAGCGTCTGGATCACAATGAAATTGCACGCTGGTTGGGTGACGAAGCCGCTCAGTTCAATATAGAGATATTGCCCCAAGCCGAATCAAGCAATACTTTGTTATTACAGCGAATCAATGGCGCAGGCAGGGGGGTGCGCAGCGGAAGCGTTGCTGCAGTGGAACTTCAAACTGCCGGGCGCGGACGGATGGGGAGGGTTTGGCATTCAGGCCTTGGCACAGCGCTGACCTTTTCCTTGTTGTGGCGCTTTGCTTGCGGGCTGAATGCTTTGTCGGGATTGAGTCTGGCGGTTGGAGTTGCACAGGCTCGCGCATTGAGCGAGCTGGGTGCGAAAGGAATATTCCTTAAGTGGCCGAATGACATCATGACCGCGCAAGGAAAGCTGGGAGGCGTGTTGTTGGAGGCTCAAGGCGATATCTTGGGGCCAAGCACAGTGGTGATCGGCATAGGCCTGAATTTTACCCTGCCATCTGATTTGGTGCGGCAAATTGATCAGCCAGCCTGCGCGTTGGATGAGGTTTGCACAGGTATGCCGACCCGAAGCCGGTTGCTGGCAAGATTGCTGCTTGAGTTGGCGCGTGTGCTGCGGCAGTTTGAGCAAGGCGGCTTTGCCTCGTTGCGAAAGGAGTGGGAAAGATACCATATCCATCAAGGGTGCCGGATTCAGTTGAAAATGCCGGATGGCAGGATTGTCGGCGGGATTTCCCGCGGCGTGAACGATATCGGTGAGTTATGCCTTGAAACGCCTCAAGGTGAAAAGTATTTCAATTCCGGTGAGGTCGGGAGGGCAGCGTGATGATGTTGCTGATCGACGCAGGAAACACACGCATCAAGTGGGCTCTCATTCAGGGAAAGGATAGGTTGCTCAACGGCGTATTGCCTGTTGGACAGGTCGGCGAATTGTCGCAACATCTGTCCGTTCATTGCGATAGGATAGACAAAGCTTTGCATGAAATTGGGCAGGTTTGGGTGAGCAATGTTGCGGGCAGTGAAGTCCAGTTGCAGATAAGAAAATTCGGATCTGACGTGGGTGCAAGCTTGCATTTCATAATCGCGCGCGAAGCGCAGTGCGGTGTGCGCAATGGTTACTCGCGGCCAGAGCAGCTTGGAAGCGACCGATGGGCTGCTTTGGTTGGCGCATGGCATTTAGTTCGAAGGGGGTGTCTGGTGGTTAACTGCGGTACGGCGACTACGATAGATGCATTGTCCGGGCAAGGTGAGTTCATTGGTGGACTTATCCTGCCCGGGATGGATCTGATGGTGGGCAGTCTGTACGACAAAACGGGGCAACTGATGACAAGAGGGAGCGAAAAAATATTATCCGGGCTTCCTGCAGAGTATGCCCCATTTCCGAAGAATACCGCCGATGCGATTTTCAGTGGAGCGGTCCAGGCAAGCTGCGGTGCGATACAAGTGCAGTATGCGCTGCTGGAAGATGAAAACGCACCGGTGGTATTGAGCGGCGGTGCGGCCGGTTTGCTGAAGGAACATCTGAGAATGCCATTGCGCATCGTGGATGGTCTCGCTCTGCAAGGTTTGATGATAATCGCGCTGGAGGCGAGTAGAACATGAGAACATGGTTCTGGTTGCTGTTGCTGGCGAATGTGACCCTATTTGCGCTGATACAAAAGGGATGGGTGTGGCGGGAAAGTTCTGTGGTGCAAGCCCAACCCGGCCTGAATGAAGAAAAGATCATTTTGCTCGAGGATAAGCCGGCTGTGACATCGCGCGCTTCCATTCCGGCGCCAGCTGCAGTATCTCACCAGCCGGCATCGAGTTCACCCGGGGCTATGGCCGCTTCATCTCCACCCGCAACAGGAACAAGCGCCAAGTTATGTCTTGAGTGGGGCGATTTTTCGGGTGAGGACTTGAGGCTGGCTACAGACGCGCTTTCTGGAATGCAGCTCGGTGATAAGCTGGATAAACGACAGGTTGACCAGGTCATCCGTTATTGGGTATATATCCCGCCATTGAAAAACAAGGCTGCAGTCCAGCAGAAAATTGCCCAGCTCAAGGCGAGAGGGATAGAGGAATATTTCATCGTGCCGGAATCCGACCCCTGGCGAAACGCGGTTTCTCTTGGAGTGTTCAAGAGCCAGGAGTCAGCGCAAAACTTTCTTAATGTACTGCGCACAAAGGATGTACGTACAGCGCGGGTGGGTGCGCGTACCGGCAAGCAAAAGGCCGCGATATTCATTTTGAAAGGTGTCGGTTCAGCGACTGAAGCCAAATTAAACTCATTGAAGAAGGATTTTCCGGGTAGCGAACTGAAGAAAATCCCCTGTGCGGATTGACAAGGGGGGCTGAAATCTGGAGAATGCCGCGCTCTTTGCGGTGATATAGCTCAGGTGGTTAGAGCGCAGCACTCATAACGCTGAGGTCGGTGGTTCAAATCCACCTATCACCACCAATACGTCAAAAAATAAAAACTCCAGCAATGCTGGAGTTTTTATTTAGCAGTGCAATAGTTTCGGT
>QJWF01000036.1 GCA_003235435.1 Nitrosomonadales bacterium | reverse complement strand
ACAACGGGCATTCGCTGACGGTAGGCAAGCGACATTAAAATTATTCAATGTTAGACTGACCCATTGCCTTGCGGCTTCAGATAATAGGCATTGGGCTCCGCCCCGATATCATTTCGAACAAAACAATTCGGCTCCGGTACTTTTTGTCTTGTTCTATCCCTCTTGTTCGACCGCAGTGGCTTGCATTTTTTCCGGCTCGCCCTGCCAGAGCATTTCATACCCCAGTTCCTTGCTGTCAGTGCATAGCTTGCCAAGGGCCTCGAACTTGTCCTTGAATGTCTTGTCGGCATGGGATTTCTCATGCTGTTCAAACGAACGCCAGAAAGTGACGATCGCAACATGGTTGTCCGCCTTCTTCGAATCGCTCAACGAACCCTCGTCGGAAACGAAACCCGAAAACTGGTACACCTGCCCGGCGATGAAGCCGCCCTTTTCGTCGCCGTAATGATCCTTCACAACATTGCACATCTCGCCCAAGGCCAGTTCGACATCTTCCATCTCCACACCGGGTTTGAGTTTCACGGTGTTGAAAAGCATCTTCGCGCCAAAAGGAATCTTGATGGGTGTATACATGATCAGCCTCCTTGTCTATTTAAATGGCTCTGCACATGCAGAATCAGCGTACCTGACCAATTAGGTCAACTTTGTCCAATAAGGTTCAACCGCTCGTTTCAACGCATGCTGCATGAGTTGACGCGTAATTTGGGATAACGGGCGACTTCGCCGGAAACGAACCTGCGTGCGCAGAATATATGGGGCCTTCAGCAGGGCAGGGTGAGGTATGTCAAGGGTTGTGATCCGGGCGGAGTGGAACAATGCGCAAAGGGATATGTGCAGGAATGCAGGTTACCGAAAAGATGGATTTGAAATTGCGGTCTTTCTTCTATTATTTTCTTTAACTTGGTACAGGTGTTGAAGCCAGGATCAAACCTTGACGGCGCGCGTCAGCAAGTATTCATGGCGCACGATGTTGTCGGCAAGATATTCATCGATCAACTCATCCATCTCACGCCGCCATTCGGCGAGCCTTGCCGGTTCCTGCGACAGCACCTCCACCGCCCTGGCAAAAGGCCCGGCCTTGGCCTCCAGAAGCGCACGCATCTGCTTTGGATGCAAGGCAGGAATGCCCATGATGCCGCGCTCGGTGTGTATGCTTTTTACATTGTCCCCCAGACGCTGGCGGACTGTCCCCACATCCCCCCACAGCACGGGCGAAGGCACACCGGGTGGCGGCGGGACATAGCGCGCATTGGTGGAAAACTGGCGACCGATCAATTGTTCGCCGGGCCAGGTGGCAAAGGCGATCATGCCGCCCGGTTTCAACACGCGCAGCATTTCGGCAATCGCGACCTCGGGGCGAGGCGCAAACATATGGCCAAACTGGCTGAGCACCACGTCGAACGAGGCATCCGGGAAGGGCAATGCCTCCGCATCTCCTTCATGCCAGGCGATGTCGTCATATCCCAGATGCGAACTCCCTTGTATAGCTTGCGCAAGCAGCTCCGGTGTCAGATCGAGGCCTGTCGTTCTTGCCCCCAGACGGCGGGCGGTAATGGCAACCACACCCGTGCCTGTCCCCACATCCAGTACGCTATGCGCGTGCGAAACGCCGGCAAAACGCACCAGGTGTCCGGCAACGGGAGTGGTAAAGACCGCCATGTCGCCGAAATTGCCCAGCGCCCAAAGTTCGCGTTGCTTCGATTTGAACTCAGTAGCATCCATGATTGCCCCCTTTTGTTAGCGTCTGTTTAGCTTGTACCGTCGAAACGAAGGTGCCGGAGTCAATTCTATCTTCAAGCGTCCAGATTTTTCCAAGAACAATTCGACTCCGGTTCCTTTAACTGATTCTGGACAGCTTATATGACCTGAAAGTCGTAGATCATTCCAAGCATCGCATGCAGCTTCCCATTGGCATCTGGCATAAAACACAAAATGGCGTAGTTGCCTGAACTCAAATCAATCTGCAGAATATTTTCGCGGTCCTTTTCTTCAGGAGCAATTCCGGCGACGGGCATACCTGGCGGCGGCCCTTGGAGACCGCCCTCCATCCACTTCAAGACATCCTCACCTTTTTTGCCAGGCTGCAATTTGAATATCTCGGCTTCATGCAACTGCGGTCCATTATTGACCACGCGAACGGAATGTTTGCCGGTGGTCACTGGCTTGGAAAAAGAAAACTGAAAGTCGGTAAGCGTCAGGGTCAGATCGCTCGCCGGCATTGCCCTTGCCTCACTGGATGGCGTCACTGTAAAAGCCCTTGCCATTCCGTTCATAACGTGTGGTTTGCCATCCGGGCCCGGGATCAGGCAAATGGCAGCATAATTTCCCGGCGAAAGGTCGACTGTAACTTCGACTTGACCGCCATGAGGTACCGGTGTGTTTGGCCCACCCACGAACACTGCCCAGGATGGCATCGGCCCGGGAGGCAGTGCGGCAAAGTCAGCCAAAGTTTTACCCTGTTCGAGCTTCACCAATGTCATGTGATGCAGCTCGTTGCCATTGTCGAACAGATGAAACAGCGTCGGCCCCGCTGGTATGCTGTCCGGCATCTCGAACTTGTATTCCGTCGCCACAACATTGACCACATTCGGCCCCGCCATCATCTCAGCAGCGTTAACCGCAAGCATCATGAATCCGGACAGGACAACCGACCCGGCCCCCACTAACAAATGCAATTTCTTACTCATGATTTACCCCCCTGAATCATTGAAAAGATACATCCGTATCGCGAAGGCAGACCAAAACAGTTTTTTTCAATAACGCATTCGGCCTTCGTCGTTAATGCTGTCACTTAGCAGCGGCTTTGTCGAGTAAAACAGTAGGGGAGTTAGGGTCAAAGGTGAGTGGGGTTAAAGGTAACGGAGTCGATTTATTTTCAATTTTTCTCCCTGCTCAAAAATAATTCGACTCAGGCGCCTTTAGTTGATGCGCAAAAATAATTGAGAAGCTGACCCCTTAAATTGGTAGAAACGAAGGTTCCGGAGTAGATATTACTTTCAAATTTCTCAATCTATCCCAAAACTGTTTGACTCCGGTACCTTTAGTTGCACGACTAATGCGAAGCTTGCCCCTTTTGTTCCAATCTAACTCACGCACTTGCGCAGCGACATCACGATGACGAATACACAGAAGGCGAGTGCCGCGAGCGGAACGATCTCACCGGTTTTGGCGTACAGGGTTGGCACGCGCGCACCGGGCACATTGACGACCATCACGCCCCTGTTCGCATCATCGGCGCGCATGCTGGCGAGCAGCCGGCCATACTGGTCGACTGCAATGGATGTCGCGGCGCGCACCGGGCGCACCATCGCCACACCCGCAGCGACGGCGTTGATCATTGCCATTCGGCCGTGCCCCGGATCGATACCGCGCCAGTCGGACGAGGGCACGAGCGCGAGCCCGGCACCGTCATTGGCGTTGTCCCGCGCGATCCCGGGGAAACCATAGTCGTAGCATATCGCGCCCGTGAGTTTCACGCCGTCAAAGGAAATAACCTTGGCGTGCGCCGTCGCCGGCGTCTCGGGGTCGCCGGGAACCGGGTGCCGTTTCCGGTATTCGTCGGCCAAGGTTCCGTTGGGAAGATAGATGCGATATTTGTTGATGTAGTGGAACGGCTGGACAGAGTCGACGACGCCGTAGGCCATCATCATCAGCACACTATGTGCCTGCGCAAATGCCTGGCCGCGTTCCGCAAGTGCCGCCTCGCCGGGCACGCTGGTCAGGGTCGCCATCTCGTTCCATACCACCGCCCTGGCCCCCAGTTCGGCAGCACGCGCGCTGCGCGCAAAGAGTTCGTCGTCATATACCCGCAGCGTGTTCACATCCTTCATCGCGGCGGGAAAATCCTTGTGCGTCACCGGCGTGACCACGCTGCCGACGCGTATCATCTCTCCGGGCGCGGGGCCGGCCAGGCGCAGTTGCCCGTAGACGATGGCGCCGGCCACCAGCACCACGAGCACCGCCATGTCCATGCGCACCGTCTTCATGCCCGATGTCCATGCGGCTGCTGCCAAACCGGAGCCAAGCGCAACGAGGAAGGTGATGCCGCCAGTGCCTGTCAGTACCGCGAGTTGTATCAGCGGCAGATTGTCGAGTTGCGTGTGCGCCAGTATTCCCCAACTGCTGCCGGGCGTGAAAGTGTATTGAACCCAAGCCATCACCACCGACATCGCTGCAAATGTGTATGCGCCCCATCGAGCGCCCAGTCTGCGATGTGCCAAGGCCGTGATGGACAGTGTGACGAAACTGGAAAGCGCCAAGGGAGTCGCGAACATGGGCACGACAGCCCAGGGAATCTCGCTGGTGGCCATCTTGCTGACGGTCAGGATGTATGCGATGACGAGCGTCGCGAGCAATACGAGATGTTGCTTGAGCGACCCGCGCTGGTGCAGGTATGCCAGCAGCGGCGCGAATGTCACCCAGCCCAGTTCACCGATGCTGAATCGCATGAAGGAAAAAAAGATGAACAGGCTGCCGAGGGCAAGCAATACGAATGGAGGCAACGCAGAATCGCGAGAGAAGCCGGCCGGGAGGGGAGATCGGGTGTTAGCGTTCATGGTTCCTCCTTTTCATTCAGGGCAACTTCTTTCCCTGTGCAAAAATGATAAAGAGTACGGACGCGATCATTATACTTCCCGGAGTCACCCCAGTTAAACGGGGACAGGCCACGTTTTATTTCTCCCGATCTCTTCATGCGGATAAAGAGATCAGTATCGGATTGTTTCCTTCGTAAATAATTGCGATGCTGCTCCCTTTAAATTCGCAAAAAACGTGGTCTGTCCCCTATTGTTCGCTATGCCGCCTTCTTTGTCAGCATGTGGCTGATTCACGCGTTTCCCTTGCGTCCCTTAGTATCCTGATGCCGCCCCGGATCACAACGATCGAGATTATCGCCCCCACGATCAGGTCAGGGAGACGGCTGCCCATCGCAGCGACAAGCACGCCGGACACGATCACGCCAAGATTCGCAATCACATCATTCGCCGAAAATATCATGGAAGCCCGCATATGCACGCCCCCCTCTTTGTGTCTGGATATCAGGACAAGGCAAATGATGTTCGCCAACAATGCAACAGCACCGACCGATAACATCAATGCACTCTGCGGCTCGCTGCCATACACCGACCTTCGAAACACCTCAAACAGCGCGCCCGATCCCAATGCGACTTGAAGCAAACCGCTAAGTCGGGCAGCTTTGGCCTGGCGTAAAACGCCTTTTCCAACAGCGTATAGAGATATGCCATATACAGCGGCATCGGCAAACATATCCAATGAATCCGCGATCAGACCCGTTGATTGCGCCAGCCACCCCAGAACCGATTCGGCTACAAACATGACCGCGTTTATGGAGAGAAGCATGATCAGTGTTTTCTTCTCCAGCTTATCGGCCTGCTCTGTTCCGCAACCACACTCTGGCATTTCATCTCCGGTCTTGAAAAAGAAAGGCTCATTTGTCACCTCCTCGACCAGGAGGCTGGCACTTATTTGAGCCTGACACCTTTAACTTATGCCGGCCCCTTTGGTTTCCTCAAGGAGCATCGTGTTACCCGACCCTGCATGCCCTCATATTTTGCGAGACGGGATTTTATATAACCAGACTGCCATGGT
>QJWF01000006.1 GCA_003235435.1 Nitrosomonadales bacterium | reverse complement strand
TCGGCCATGTTCGGGCAAGCCTATCCCGGAAGCTTTCCAACCGCCGAATGGGGCCGTCGGATCAATAGCCAGAGGGAACTGATTGATGGCGACTACCCCAGACCGTGCATCATCGATAACGCGCCGCTGTATCCGGGCATCGGGAGAAAATACCGCTGTAACCAGTCCGTGCCGCACTGAATTATTCAATGCCAGAGCATGATCGATATCATGCGAGGCCATGATCACCGCAATGGGGCCGAAGCCCTCTTCCGCAACCAGCGGCAAATCCGGACTGGCGTTCACGATCAGCGTTGGCTCAAACCAGCAGCCGTGCGCATACCCTTCCGGTATCCTGCCACCGCAAAGTACGCGTCCACCGGATGATGAGAGCTTAGCCATCCGGGATTGCTGCTCCCGCGAAATAAGCGGTCCGACCTGAACATTCTCGTTCTCTGGATCACCCACATTCAATGCCATGGTTGCCGCAACGAGCGCAGCTTCGAATCTGTCCATGACAGGTTCTTCGACGATCACGCGGCGTATTGCGGTGCACCGTTGACCGGCAAAACCGAATATGGCAGGAACCAGCATTCGCACAACCTGCTCCAAATCTGCATCGGCCATGATGATTGCCGCGTTATTGCCACCCAATTCAGCCTGCAACTTCTTGCCCTCGACTGCGCAAACTGCCGATACGCGGCGGCCGGCTTCAATGGAGCCTGTGAAGGAGACGGCAGATATCTGTTTTTGTCCCAGCAGGCAACGTCCGGTATCGGCGTTACCGGTGACCAGCGCAACAGCATTGTCCAAGCCGGCTTCCGCCAGACACTCCATCACCAGCATTGAAAGTTGCGGAGCTTGCAGGGCGGGTTTCCAGACTGCCGTATTGCCATAAGCCAGCGCCGGGCCAATCTTGCCGACCGGTATCGCCAGGGGATTGTTCCACGGAGTGATCAACCCGACAGTGCCGACCGGGCAATATCGTACATCAAAGTTGACTGCCTCTGAGGCCGCATCATTTCCGGAAAGCTCGTTCAAGGTATGCTTCAGCAGCGCGATCGCGTAATCGAATTCCGCTAGTGCATTCATGACCGGCTTTCCAACTTCCAGCACCAGTAAAGCTACCAGCCGGTCCTTGCTGCGAAGCAGGCATTCAAGCCAGCGTGACAATTTTTCGGCACGCTCTGTTATGTCAGTCCGTTCCCAGTTATTTTGAGCGCCATGAACCTTGAGAACCGCTTGCTCGATATCCCGCGGTTGCCCGAGCGGGACTTCCGTTAGCACTTCTTCCCAGTTGCTTGGATTGTGGTGCAGCCATGTTCTCTTTGTATGATTTGCGCTATCCGTTTTTGCGGGTTTGGTCAGTCTGGCAATGATCTCGGTTGCGGACATACAACGTGCAGCACGCCCATCCAGATAATCAAGCGTCAAGCAAGCATGTACAGGCTCGGCAGAAGCTACAGCATCGGCGGCCACCCATACCTTATAGCCGCGCCGATATGCATCCAGTACTGTGGCCCGCACGCAGGCATGCGTGTAGATACCGGCGACGATGAGTGTATCTATGTCGCTTGCAGCAAGCATCGCTGCAAGTTCCGGGTTGTCGAACGCATTGAAGAACGGCTTGCTGAAAACCGCCTCGCCGGGCAAAGGAGCGATCCGGTCCGGTGACTGTGCGCCCGGAGTGCCTTCCACACATGCCCAACGTTCTGCGACTATCCAGTGCGGCATGCGATTCGAACCGTCGCTGCTTATCCATGTCACCGCATGAAAGATCGGGATGACGGAACGCCTGCAGACATCAAGTAGCCTGGCAACGTTGGGTACGAATTGTTCCGCACCCGGCTCGAGTCCCGGCCGGTTCAGGTAATCCTGCTGCAAATCAACAAGCAGCAGCGCCGGCAACATCGGATCTTTCCGCAATGGTCTGCAATGCATCACAGATGCGCACGCCCAGTTCCCGCGTCCCGACAACACGGCTTCCCGGCGCGGCAATATCAGCGGTTCGATAGCCTTCAGCAAGTGTAGCAGCGACAGCGTCACGAACCGCCATGGCGCCTTCCGGCCACATAAAACTTTCTTCCAGCATCATCGCCAAAGCCAATATCTGCCCGACCGGATTGGCATTGTCGCTGCCGGCCAGATCGTGTGCCGCGCCATGCCCGGTCTGATAAACGGATTTTCCGTCCTCGCTGAAATTTCCCGAATAGGACATGCCGCGCGAACCGAGCAACAGCGCACCGCAATCGGCAAGGACATCGCCAAACATATTGGGCGAGACGATGACATCGAAATGGCCGGGATCGGCGACCAGTTGATAAATTGCATTGTCGATCTCCATGATCTCCGCCACATCGAATGACGTGGTCGCCTGAAGCTTCTCCAGCGTCTCCCGCCACAGCTCGCTGATCGCCGGCACACCCTCCGGTTTGAGCACGACACAAAGGCGCCCGTTGCGCATGGCGGCGAGCCTGCCGGCAACGCCGAGAATGCGTTCGACGTGATCCTGCCTGTAACCGAACTTCTGTGACGCGATCACGCGTCCTTCGTCATCCTTTTCGCGCTGCCACTTGCCAAAGTAAAGCCCGCCCACATTTTCGCGAACGGCAACGATGTCCGCTCCGGCCAGATGATCTGGACGGAGCGCACCGGTATCGCGCAAAGCCAGCAGCGGTTTCAGCGGCGTAAATTTGCAGAACAGGTCGAAACGCGCACGCAGCTCGTAGACAAACCGTGCGCCGCCAGCTCCGCAAAACAGCGCGCCACCATCGGCAAAGACCGAAGCACAGAAATCAGCAGTTTCATCGGGAAGGCCGTTCCCGCGCAAACGCCTTGCTTCCGTCCCGATCAATCCGCCCACCCTTATATCAAAGCGCCTTCCCGTTGCTGCCGCCAATGCATCGAGTACGCCGAGGGCGACAGGAACGATCTCAGGACCAACACCTTCGCCGACAAGAACGCCCACCACGCCGGGAAGGGTCCCGTCAACAATGTGCTCTCGCGAGAATATTGCGTCACTCAATCTCCGCATATCGTGTCCTGACTGCTTTTCAAAGCTGCTGCAGGAATCTCCGCCCTGAGTAGCTTGCCACTGGTGTTGCGGGGAAGATCCCGCATCACAAAAAACTTCCTTGGATGGAAAATGCCAAGATGCTGCTGCGCGAACTGTGTCAGTTCATCCTGACGGATCTCGTCCGTGCGCGGAATAACGGCGGCGACCAGCTCATGCTCCCCGCTGGCATTCTTCAATGCAAAAGCAGCAGCTTCCCTGACATCCGGATGACGCATCAGTATCTCCTCTACATGTACCGGACTGATCTTGTGCCCGTCCAGATTGATCGTTTCGTCGACCCGCCCCTCGATGAATAGCAGGCCCTCGTCCGAAATCCTGCCTTGATCGCCGGTATAGAACCAGCCGTCGCGAAACTTCGTTGCGGATTGTTCGGGGTCATTGAAATATCCGGTCGGCATCCCCTTCACCGCGACCCGAATCTCTCCCTGCTTCCCGGTTGGCAGGGAATTGCCCTCCTCGTCCAGGATCTCCACCTTTGCCCAGGGCAGGATCTTTCCTGAACTGTTCGGGCATGCCGCGAGATCCTCCGGGGTCGCGATCGATACCGGCCCCAACTCTGTCAAACCGTACGGCACGTAGATGTTGGGCGTAAGCTTGGCGTGCAATGAGTCAAGCAGCAATCTGTGTGGCGTATCACCGACGATGCGCAAATGTTTCAGCGAAGGACAGGCGAGGCCGTGGTCGGGCAACAGCGCCTCCAGCCACACTGCCATTAGCGGAGGAATGGAAGCGTGCGTGACTGCATACAGATTGATCGCTTGCAACTGAGCCTGTGGCTTGAGCGAACGCGGGAATACCACCACGCCGCCTACAGTCAGGATGCCGATGGCAAAGACGAATCCCAGGGCAAAATTCAGATCGAAAGGGATCACTCTGGAGCTGCTGTCGCATTCATACAATGTCATCCCTATCCGCTCGAGCAGATAATCGTGTGTGAACAGCACACCCTTGGGCTCGCCTGTTGTGCCCGATGACAGGCTTATGCGGAATGGGGTTGTGCCATCCGGCACGTATTCCACAAAATCCATGTCCGCCAACGCCGGATCGGGTGTGAGCGTTTCCATCTTGACGAATTTTGTTCCGTCTATCCTCCATTTGTCTTCGTGAGAGACGATGCAGCCGATGCCATATTTCGATACCAGCATCGCTTTGTGTGCCGGCGGCAGCATCGGGTGGACCGGAACCGAAACCGCGCCCAGCCTGGCCAGCGCCAGCATCGCTATGATATGCACCGGCGACTGGTCCAGAGACAAGCCGACCACATCTCCGTGGCGGATCCCGTGCATGTGCAGCGTCCTGGTGGCAGCGCACAGCAGCAAGAAGAAATGTCGATAACTCAGCATGCGCCCGTCATATATGCATGCGGGCGCAACCGGATATGCGGATGCCGCTTGTTGAATTTTATCGATGACGTTCAACGCTGGATACCTGTGGTCGCTTTGGTAACATACGTTGAATGTTATCACGCCGGTAACAACACGCCGATGCCGATACGTGCCGCGCGCGCTCCCAGCGGGTGGAGATCAAGGCGGTTACCGCGGGAAAATCCTGCATTAAGCACACAATAATCTCCCGGACATTTATGGAGAATGCCCGGCTCTGCGGTGCTATTGCGGAACCTGCCTGATTGCCTGCGCGAACAGATCCGGCCATCGTTCCACCCAGCAACAGAGATGATCAAAGTCGGGGATGGAAACCACCTCGGGGCGCCTGTCCATCGGGAATCTTGACGCATAGGCATCGGCAACTGCCCCGCCGACATTCGTATCGCGTCCGCCGACAAAATGCCGCTGTGGCACATCCACCAGCACCTGCCACGCATCTGCCGGATTCAATGACCCTTCAAGCGGCGGAAGACGGTGCATGTCCGTCCACGCGCGATGATCGAGGTTGCCCGCTACAGTGATCAGCCGCGCCACATCGTTGCGCCGTGCCGCCA
Source organism: Nitrosomonadales bacterium (assembly GCA_003235435.1). GTDB lineage: Bacteria > Pseudomonadota > Gammaproteobacteria > Burkholderiales > Gallionellaceae > Gallionella. The sequence continues at coordinate 637 of QJWF01000006.1, read as the reverse complement.
CCAATGCGGAAATTGCACCGCCTCCGGAAAAGCCGACCAGCACCAGTTTCTCCGCGCCGAAGCGCCGCTTGAATACGCCGATCGCCTGATCGCTTGCCGTGATCACCTCGGGTGCGAAACGCCGGTCAGTCCAGTAGGTATTCCGGCAATTGACGGCATCGCCAGGCTCGACATACTGGCATGGGCGCGCCAGATAAACCGCCGCACCCATCGGATGGCGCAGCGCCAGTTCAAGTCCGACCGGGTTTCGCGGGGTGGGGTCGCCCGAGGGTTGCAACCGGCTCAACCATGCTAGTCCATCACCCTCGATATATACGGTCAACGTATCAGCGTGCAGCAAATTCTTCGGCACATAGGCCGACAACACGAATATGTCGGTTGGGATGCGCAGCTTCTTCCAGGATGCGGCAGCTGCAAGCTGGTCGGCATGATCCCGGCGACTTTGCGAAGAGACAGCTACGCAACCAGCAAGCGCCACCAGTGCGATCATCACGAAATATTTCATACCACTCCCCGCTATCTGCGAAATCAATCGGGAAACATGACCGGCGAGTTGTGCATTGCTGCCAGTCGATATATGTTTCACCTTGGCGCATTGATTGACATGACTTGCACAACACCGACCTTGATTCATTCG
>QJWF01000168.1 GCA_003235435.1 Nitrosomonadales bacterium | reverse complement strand
GGAGCGGGACTCCTTTTGTTTTTCTTGTCCGGCACCTGCAGGCTTTGTTGCATGCCGCCTCTCCTCGAAGCGCGGCGGTAGCGGAGAACGTGGGCGTTCCTCACCGGTTTGGATACCAAATTCCGGGCGCGGGAGTTCGTTGGAAGGGCGCCTGGGTGTAGGTACGTAACGTTGCTCCGGTGCAGTCTTAACTTCACGCCTTGATGTTTCAGGCCAAGGCAGCTTCGATTCTCGCGGAGGGCGCGTTCCAACCACTTGCCGCGTCAGCATCCTTTCTGGTGGACGAATACCCTTTCGGGCACCGCCAACCAGACTTTCAGGACCGGGTTTGACCGGAAGTGCGCCACGGAAGTGTTTCAGTTCCCGTGGCCGCGTCACACGCACAGGTGTTTCAAGCAAGCGACCGGTGCCGAAATGATCACGAGATGTGGCAATGATGGAGTTGTTCACACGTACGTTGCGGTACTCTTTCTCCGCTATACGAGGGCCTCCCCATCCTCCCCACCACGGCCTGCCAACGAATCCCGGCCGGCCCCACCAGGGATTCAGGGGTTCGCCCCAGCTGAGAGCCACCCAACCGACTCCCGGTGTACTGAATCCGGCAGACACATTGGGGCCGATGTTGAAAAACACCACAAGAGCTGGCGCATATACAGGCTGTCTGATCACCGGGCCCGGCGCCCATGCCCAGTAGCCGCTCAAATAAACCCAGCGTCCATAATGGAATGGAGTCCAGCCCCACGGAGCTTCGTCTATCCATGTCCACTGATAGTAAGGGTCCCATACCCATCTTCCTGCGCTGTAGGGAACCCATCCTGGGGGGACTGAACCCGGCACCCAGACCGGGCCATATTCCGGCACCACACGCCAGTAACCATAGTGGTCCAGATCAGAAGCGCCAGCAACACCGTAGGGAAGATAACGTTCGCTGACCGTGTCGATCAGTCCGTCTGTCCGGTCGTAGTTCCATCTGTCCCACTGGTCGAGGGGAGGGACCACGTACGTTTCGGCGTTTGCCACGGTAGCGCCCTGCACCACGATCTCCTCTGAAGGATGTATGCTCAAGGCGCGCCCACCAGCAGGTACAACCATGGCCATACCACCGCGACGCGTTTTGAAAAGCACGTCACCGTCGACATCCACCCGGTAATAACCGACGTGATCGATGGTGAAGACCGCATTGGGCGTATCCACTTCAACGGTATAACCGGTGGGAAGCACGCGCAAGTCGAAAGATACGCGCCCTGAAGTAATCTTGAACTGGATAAAATCGGGTGTCTGGTTGATCAGGCTGAACTGTGTCTCATCATCTGCACGCACGAAGGCGCGGCTTCCCATCTGAAGTTCCAGATCGCCGTCACGTCCGACATAAAGCGAATCTCCAACTGCGAGTGGTGTGTTCAGTTGGGCATCCACCCAGTCCGGTGCGCCAATACGCCAGAACGAGACATCTCCTTCGGCGTAACTCAGACGCAAGGGATTCACTCCTTTCAGTGTGTCCTCTTGTGCAAAAGCAGCAAGGCTGAAAATGAACAATGCGAGGGAACAAACAGCGGTAATTCTGGACAATGGGATCATTGGTATCTCCTGAGTTGTTCAATCCGGGGAATTTCTGGTTTGTAAGCCATGATCCCTGAAAGACATGTAAAAATAACGTTGCGAACATGATCGGGTTGACGTTGCCAACATTAAACCTTTGTTTCAGGGCCTCATTTTAATTTTTGGCGAACCATGAGTGTCAATATAAAGCGCCCGGCTGGTTATTTGGCAGTATCGTTAGTTGTGAATGGACATACTTGAATGAGCATTCGACAAACAGAACAGTGTAAAATTCATTATTAATCAGATAGTCCCCGGAAAATGACGGTACAGTGGTATCCAGGTCACATGACATCGGCGCGAAGGAAAGCTGCCGAAACGATGGAATTCGTCGATGTGGTCATTGAAATGGTCGATGCGCGCGCACCTGAAGCGAGTTGCAATCCCATGATCAGGGAGTTGCGCGAGCACCGCCAGCGTCCTTGTCTGAAGATACTCAACAAGGCCGACTTGGCCGATCCCGCCGCCACTTCAGCCTGGCTTGATTATTATAATGGTCAGGAGGGTGTCAAAGCCGTGGCACTGAGCTGCAAAAGCACCAGCGAAGCTGCCAGAGTTCCAAAATTGTGCCAACCCCTGGCACCTCATCGGAACAGCACCTACAAGCCGTTGCGCATGATGATCATGGGCATCCCGAATGTCGGCAAATCCACGCTGATGAACGTTCTGCTCAAACGCCGGGTAGCGAATGTAGGGGACGAACCCGCAGTGACCAAATCGCAACAATGCCACAAGTTGAAAGAGCACATGACATTGACCGATTCTCCCGGCTTGATGTGGCCTAAGATCGAACATCACAGTGACGGCCTGATGCTTGCCGCCATCCATGCGATCGGGCGCAATGCAGTCATTGATGAAGAGATCGCTATCTTTCTCGCCGATACCCTGCTGGTGCGCTATCCGGAACAACTTGACGGACGCTATCAGCTTGAAGTCAAAGGCATGGACGGAGCTGGTGTGCTCGAGGCTATCGCACAGAAGCGAGGCTGCCTTCTCAAAGGCAAGCGGGGCGTGCCGGACTTGGAAAAAGCCGCGATGATATTCCTGACCGAATTTCGCGGCGGCAAATTGGGCCGCATCAGCCTTGAGACTCCTGAGACGCGTTTGGCCATGCTCAGGGAGCGCGAACCAGTTGCGCAGTGAATAACGAGAATCAGGAACTGTTGTTTTGAACTTACTGCAAGTTAACCTGTCTTTAACACGGCCGGATCAGGTTGGTCGCAACCGGGAGCCGGAAGTGGTTTCATTGATATTCAATTAACCCTGTCAGCAAAATAGCTTCATTTCGCATGCAATCATCGGCATGCTAGAGTCATACTATACAAAAAACTGTGCAATTCTATTTTTCGCATATTCTCATAGGGAAATAACATGAAAAATACCACCAAGTACTTAGCTGTAATTTCAGGTTTCGCATTGAGTGCGGGTTTGGCTCATGCCGATGGCGAGAAGTGCGATTCGCCGATGCATAACCAGTCGAATGTGTCGCAACGGCAAGAGCTACATTTCAAGACCATAGACACCAACGGAGATGGCGCGATCTCGAAGGCAGAGTTCAATGCCTATTACGCCAAGCATAATGCAAAGCATTTCAAGGAAATGGATGCAAACAAGGATGGCAAGATCACTCCCCGGGAAATGTTGGGCTCGGCCAGTCAGCGGGCGGGCAGTGGTTCCGCCACGGCACACCTTGATAATCGCTTCAATGCGGCCGACGCCGACCACGATGGTGGGTTGGATAAAAAAGAAGCCAACGGGATGCCGATGCTTACAGTTTACTTCGACCAGGTGGATGCCAACCATGACGGCAAGGTGACGCGACAGGAATATTTCGAGGCGATGCCACTGCTTCATCGTGGCAAAAATATTGACTCGAGCGGGAAGGCGCAAACACTTTAGCCATATTCGGGTTGATGATGAAAAGGCCAGCTTGATGCTGGCCTTTTCTTTGCGGCAGGGAAAATCTACATGATTGAAATTGTATCGCGGGCGCGTATGCAAAAGATGAGGTTGCAGTGACCTCCATTCAAAGCGTATTGGCTGCGTTCGGCATCATTCTGGTCGATCTGCTAGGGCGAGCCGGGCTGGACAAAGTGCTCGCAATTGCCGGCGACCCAACGATGGTCGCGCACTGGGCACAACTGCAATCGGTGGTGGAACTGGTCAGCACTGTTGCACTTGCGGGCATATTGCAGGGATTGACAGTGTTGATCGCACAGGTGCGTACTCCGAGCGGCGAATCCGGTTTGCTGGGCGCCGCACTCAAACTTGGATCGGGCGCTTCTCTGGCCGTTGCGCTGGTTGTGTTGATGGTTGTGGCCCAGGTCCGAGGGGAGATCGAACCGGACATGTTCATGCTTGCCGCTTTAACCGGCTGTATCATGGTCATTCCCGCCACGCTCAATGCCTATTGGCTGGGAAAGCATCAGCAGCAGCGCATGCTTGGATTGGCGCTGCTGGGCAGCGTGGTTGTGCTGTTGGTAGCTATCGGAGCATGGTTCGGGTTGTCATTGCGCAACTTGTTGCTTGTACAGTGTTTCATGCTGGCTATCATCGCCTGCGTGATCTGGCGTTATTTGAGAAAACTGGCTGGGCGCAAGTTATCGCCGGCCGGTGACGATCAAGCTGCCGATACAAGATATTTACAAAAGCTGATCAAGTTCGTTCCGGTCGGCTTAACCATCGGAATCATGAGCCCTGTGTCGATGTTGTTGATACGCGGGACATTGGCCGAATCACTATCATGGAGTGAAGTGGGATATTTGCAGGCACTTTGGCGTTCAGCCGAGTGGGTTACAGCCACGTCAGCAGGTGTGCTGTCACTGGTATTCCTGCCGCGCTTGAGCGCAACCTATGGCTCGGCGCGATTCTGGCAGGAGATTGTGCGCGCCGGAGCAATGGTACTGATACCCGCAGCGTTTCTGCTGCTGTTGATCTGCTTTTTTCAGCGCGCCCTGCTGGCAACATTGTATGATGGTCGCTTTGTGGTCAGCGACATGACGGCCGCGCTGTTCATGCTGGGCAGTTGGGTACGTATTTTCTCGTGGTTGTTCCTGTTCGGATTGTTCTCCTCGCACCGCACGATACTGATCATGACGGGTGAGGTATTGTCACTTCCATTTTTTGCGCTGCTGCTATGGCTGTTTGCCGACGGTATGACACTGGAGCGGGCAGCATTGCTTTATTTGTCCAGCTTTCTCGCTTATCTCTGCTTCAATGCTATTGGTCTTGCAATCTCGTCGCGCGAAACAACAACCGCTGGTTTGATAAAACAAGAATGAGCTGAACAATGCAGCTCAGTCGTCATGATTCCTGCCTTTACGTCCGCGGCCTTCATGTTTGGACTTTTTTTCCTTGCGTTCACGGTAGCCAGGCTCGTATTCGCGGGATTTGACGAAGTATACGGGCCGGTTGCAGGCATTGTATTCGCGACAATGCTTGGCCCAATTTTTTGCGTGACCGGGCGGTACATGCATATAGATTGGCTGGACCACGACGTTCGGAGGCTGGAGGACAATGATTCTCGGTTCGTCATAAAGAACCGGAGGAGGGGGAGCGTTTCCGAACTGTACTTGTCCGTAAACTCCCGGGCTGATTTCGCCGCCTATGGATAGATTGATAATGGGTTCTCCGGCATGGGCCGACAGGCTGCCGAGCATCAATAAAGCGAAAATTGTTACATGGTGACATTTCATGAAGTATCTTCCGTAGTGAATCTGTTTGGCAGATCTGCTATGGTTATCGCGACAACTCCCTATAAGCAATTCTGCAATAAGGGAAAGTTCAATCCTTTGTCTTTGTTCTGCGTGCTCGTGATTGTATCCTGTACGTTATGCGTGCCTGGGCGGATTGTCAATCCAGAAATGAGCTAGCTTGCTTTGCCGGGGCGGCAGCCTGTATCTGTCAGTTCATTATCGAATCGATGAGGGTATCTGTAATTCTGCCAGTAATCGATCGGACTTCTGTATAATATCCGCATTGGCTAAAAACCCCGCCTTTGAGCGGAAACCTTGAGCATCCGATGAAATTTCCACTGCCGG
>QJWF01000099.1 GCA_003235435.1 Nitrosomonadales bacterium | reverse complement strand
GCAATTCGTCACCAGCGTCTGCAATATGCGCATTGGCTTGCCCATCAATTGCGTACTTGCACCCGGATATGGCGGCGCCACGGCGCGCACCAGATTATGTATCTCTGTTGCCGATTTCGACCAGTCGATGATGCCGTCTTCGGGTTTGCGGCCACCAAAATACGCGCCCTTGCTCAAATCCTGTTTCACCCTTGGCGCCTTGCCTGCTAGAAGCTCGGGTAGCACATCGTTCAAGGCGATCTCAGCCGCGACCGTGACTTTCTGGAATACCTGCAATGCGGAATCGTCCGGAAGGATCGGCACCGCCTGTTGCGCAACGATGTCCCCGTTGTCCGGTTTCTCGGTCATGTAGTGCAGTGTTGCGCCGGTTTCACTCTCGCCGTGGATTATCGCCCAATTCACCGGCACGCGGCCACGAAATTTTGGCAGCAGCGAGCCATGCATGTTCAGCGCGCCGTTTCTGGGAATCTCCAGCAACTCGCACTTGAGCATCTCGCGGTAATAGAACGAAAAGAAAAAATCAGGCTGCAGGGCGCGGATCTGTTCGACCAATTCCGGGGAATTGGGATATTCCGGCGTAATGACAAGAATACCATGCAACTCGGCAAGTTCAGCGACACTGTCGAACCAGATGGTTTCCTTCGGATTGTCGCGATGCGTTACAACGAGAGGGACTTCCACACCGTGAGCGAGGAGAACATTCAGACATCTGACGCCGACATTGTGATACGCAAAAACAACGGCACTACTCACAGCGCAACTCCCGCAAATAGTGCATCGGCGTCTCGTTCGTCGTGCCCGCACCGCGGCTGTACCCGCCGTTGCGCGAAGGTACCTGCGCTCGACTCAATGATGAAAAGGCGATTCAGCTTTTCTCCTATCCCTTAAGTCATGAATATTGTTCTGTTCTTCAAGCACCGCCTCTACGAGGTAACGCGGCCGGTGCCGAACCTGCTGGTAGATACGCCCTATGTATTCACCGAGCAGGCCGATGCCGAACAGCGTGATACCGATCAGCAGGAAAGCGATCGCGAACAGCGTGAACAGCCCTTCCGCTTCCGGCCCAATGATCAGCCGGCGCACCACCAGCAACACCACCAGGAAACCTGACAGCACCGAGATCGCAATGCCCAGCATCGAAAATAGTTGCAGCGGTATCAGCGAAAAGCTGGTCATCAGATCGAAGTTCAGGCGGATCAGGCTGTACAGAGAATACTTGGATTCACCGGCTGTGCGCTCCTCATGCCCCACCACCACCTCGGCGGGGTTGCGTGCAAAGGTGTAGGCCAATGCGGGAATGAAGGTACTCACTTCTTTGCAACTGTTGACTGCGTTGATGATGCCTCGGTCATAAGCGCGGAACATGCAGCCCTGGTCTGTCATCTTGATGCGCGTGGTGCGCTCGCGCAGCACATTTATTGCACGCGAGGCGGCATGCCTCCACCAGCTGTCGCTGCGCTGGCGGCGGATCGAGCCGACGTAATCGTGCCCCTCGTCCATCTTCGCCAGCAGCAGGCCGATGTCCTCCGGCGGATTCTGCAGATCGGCGTCCAGCGTGACGACGCGTTGTCCACGGCTATGCTCGAATGCCGCCATGATCGCCATGTGCTGACCGTAATTGCCGTTGAACAGGATCACCCGCGTAACGTCCGGCCTCTTCTGGAACTGCTCTCGCAGGATCGCCGCGGAACGGTCGCGGCTGCCGTCATTGACGAACAGAATCTCGTAACTGACGCCGAGCGCATCCAGCGCAGGGTACAATCGGTCGAACAGGGACTGCAGGCCTTGCTCTTCGTTGTAGACTGGGATGACAACGGATAATAGGGGCGTGCTCATGATAAATTCATTTTCCGGGCGAACCGCGGTGTCGCATGCTCGCTCGTTCCTCGCCTACCAATAAGGTATGTCTCGTCGCTCGCTGCGCGGCTCCTTGCGTTTCATCCCGCAAAAGTGAATTTTTGGAGGTTTCCATAGGGGCGGCATTTTACCGCATGGAGCGCGGATAACGAAATCGCGATTTTATTGTAGGTTGGTGTTAAACAACACGAACCAAGCATATCCAAGCGCACTAAACATCCAGGGCAGTATCTAACCTCAGCCTATTTGCTCTTCAGTAAAGCCACAATATAGTCCCCAAACCCATTAAGAAATGTTCCACCAACAACCAAGTAAATTTCCCAGAGCTTAAGGCGACGCCTGGATGGTTCATATACTGAGTTATTATGCTTCACACTCCATTGCTGACTGATCATGAATCCGATTAGCTGTTCCTTGATCGAGGACAGAAATACAACTCGCTCTTCGTCTGATACTGGAACCCCCGTTTTCTTCTCGCGAACTTCTAGTGCTAAGCGAGTAAACTCCTCTGGACTCTTCTCGAGAGAATCAATCACCTTCTGTGCGACCCACTCATGAAACCGTGATGCCGCTAGTAACACACCAGTAATAATGATGAGGGCCCCAGCGCGATTGAGCCACACAGGATTGAAATTAAAGGCAAGGTAAAGTCCCGCAACGAGAAAAACGACGGCACTAATCAGCGCGACAATTTCCGGAAGGTGCTTTCCAATAAAGCGATATAGATTTTCCATCCTTTAATCGATGCTTAATTTGATGGCCCGTTCAATACATCGCACATTGCCATACAGGTGCGTTCGACATCCGCCTCATTCATCGCATAGAACATCGGCAGCGAGACGATCTGCCTGCCGACGCGCTCGGCGACCGGGAACATGCCTTCCGTGAAGCCACGCTCGCGATACAGCTTGAACAGATGGATCGGTGCGTAGTGGAAACCGACGCCGATGTTGTGCACCTTCATCTTCTCCATGAACTCGGGACGGGTGATGCGATCCGGCAGCACAACCTGGAACAAGTGCCAGTTGGTGTTTTCATAGTCCTCCGGCGGCAGTTGCGCGCCGGTCCGCTGCTCGAAATCCTTGCCCAGCGTCGCAAAATAATGCCTTGCCAGTTTGCGCCGCTGCGCGGTGATTGCATCCAGTTTTGCGAACTGGCCCAGCCCGATCGCAGCGGCAACGTCGGTCATGTTGAACTTTCCGCCCAGCACGTCCACCTCGATGCCGTCCCAGCCGCTGCGCGTCACGCCCTGCAGACGATACTTCTCGGCAAATATCGCCTCGATCTCGTCGTTCAATACCAGGCAACCGCCTTCGGATGTCGTGATGTTCTTGTTTGCCTGGAAGCTGAACGAGACGAAATCGCCGAACGAACCGATGGGTTTGCCCTTCCATGTCGAACCGATCGCCTGTGCGGCATCCTCGATTACGCGCAGATTGTATTTGTCCGCAATCGCATACAACCGGTCCATGTCCACCGGCTTGCCGGCCAGGTATACCGGGATGACCGCCTTGGTGCGCGCCGTGATCGCGGCCTCGACCTTGTCCAGATCGATGTTGCGCGTGACCGGATCGATGTCGGCGAACACCGGCGTCGCACCGACCTCGAGTATCACGTTCGCGGTCGCGACCCACGAGATTGGTGTGGTAATGACCTCGTCGCCCACACCAATGCCCGCGATGCGCAGTGCGATCTCCATCGTGCAGGTGCCGGAATTGAAGGTACGCACCTGACGCCCGCCAAAATATTCTGATAAGACCTTCTCGAATTCCAGGACCTTGGGCCCGCTGGTGATCCAGCCAGAGCCCAGAACCTCGCCGACCGCGGCGATCGTGGCTTCATCTATCGTGGGTCTGGAAAAGGGAAGGAAAGCATTCATGGGCATATCCGGAAAAGTTCTAAAAATTACGTCATTCCGGCCTGCGCCGGAATGACAGTTGTAGTTTATGCCCGAGAAATAATGATGACACCCATAATGATTACGCCTATACCGACCAGCTTGGTCGCGCTCAGCTCTTCGCCCAGCAGATACCAGCCTGCAACGGCGGTCACGATATAGGCCATCGACAACATCGGGAAAGCGATGCTGACCGGCACGCGCGACAGCGCCAGTATCCAGACCACCACGCTGAGCGCATAACAGAAAAGCGCGGCAATGATGTGCCACTCGGTTGCCAGCTTCATGCCTATCGGCAGGATGTTCCCGGTGGTGAACTCGAAATGCCCGACCGCGTTGGTGCCCGCCTTCATCAATATCTGCGCGGCGGCATTGAGCATCACGCCGGTGAAGATCAAGACAAAGCTGACCAGGTTCATCGCGATCCCATCTTTTCCACGAGCGAAAGGTAAGGGCCATCCGACGCATTCAGCGGTTTCCTGACCACGATAAACTGCGAATCCTCATAGATGGTCTTCATCGACAATCCCAATTCTTGCAATAACGGATAGGAATACACTGGCATGATAGCGAAAGCTTCGGGTTGTGTCGCCCAGACTTTGGCGAATTCTTCCAAGGTGGGGATCCAGCGCTGCGGCTCCTGCTGGATGCCGAAACTCATCTCGTCCTGGTAGTTCACCAGCGTGAAGATGCGCGGCAGATAGAACGCCAGTGTCCATTCATAGGTCTGCACCGAGTAGAACGGTACCTCTGGTTTACCTTCTTCAGGCTTGACCTCGTCTCGTATCGCTTCGGCAATGTGCTTGGCGGAGCGGTCGCGCGCGGCCTCGTTATGGCCGCTCAACCCGATCTGTCCTGTCAACAACGCGCTCAGCGCCAGCACCACAACCGCCATCCACTTCCTCGAGTGCCGCAGCAAATACATCCCGCCAACCAAACCTGTCAGCAACACCAGGGCTGCAACCATCAGCCAGGCACCGAATTTCGGATACAGTTCTGCCTGTTGCGGCGTATCGGCGAACTTGCCTGCATTGGCCGCCAGCACCAGCCAGACAAGCGCGACGACGACGACAGGCGCGATCTGCCAGAACAATGTCCGTTCGCGCATCGCTGCGATGCGTGATCCCATCAGCAGTGCCAGGGCCGGAAACATCGGCAGCAGGTATGAAGGCAATTTTGAACCTGATACAGTGAAAAACAAATAGATGAACACCGCCCAGATCATCAGAAACCGCTCGGCATTGAACAATCTTCCCGGCTGTCTGCCGCGGCGCCAGGCGCGCAACAGGCTATCGAACATCAGCAGCGTCCATGGCAGCGATCCTATCAGGAGGATGGGGACGAAGTAATACCACGGCTGATAGCGTCCAAGTTCCTTGGTGGTGAAGCGCGTGTAGTGCTCGTATATAAAGAAGCGATCGAAAAATTCCGGGTTTGCCTTCATCACCAGATAAAACCACGGCGCGGCGATCAGAAAAAATATTGCCAGCCCCGACAGCCAGTGCATCCGTTTCAGAACGCTGAAATCGCGCTCTGCAACGCAATAGATGAAAAGTGCCGCACCAGGCAGCACGATGCCCATCAAGCCCTTGCTCAATACGGCCAGCGCCATTGCAGCCCAGGCGAGCAGCATCCAGTTGCGTTGTTCACTTTTGACGGCTCTGGTCTGCCCGACCAGTAAACCGACGATGCCCAGCGTGATGAAGAACGTCACGCCCATGTCCAGCGTGTTGATGTGACCGATCAGCACATATAGCAGACTGCTGCCCAGCAGCAATGCGGCATAAGCTCCCGCCTCGCGCCCGAACAAACGGATGCCGGCAAACCACACCAGAAATATCCCGGCGAATCCGGTCAGTCCTGCCCACAGGCGCGAGGTCCACTGATGTTCGCCGAAT
>QJWF01000201.1 GCA_003235435.1 Nitrosomonadales bacterium | reverse complement strand
GAACCGGCACGCCGTGAAAACTTGCCTTTCCTTCGCTTGAAACATCACCCAGCACCACACCTGCAAGCGCGGGAACTCGCATCACCTCAAGCACCTTGTATACATTGATACCGAAGGTTTCGTCACGACCGGTGCGGCCATCTATTCCCAATGTGAACATCAGGATCTCAAGCTTGTCAGTTGCCGCCATTCCGGTCTTCAAGTCGATATTTTTCAGATCGGACATGTAATTCTCCTTGACGCAAATCCGGATCTTGCTAATGCAGACACATCATCAAGGCAATTCCCCGTAATCACGCGACCTTTAGACACGAAAGCGGCTAACTGCATCCTGCAACTCTTTCGCCAATTCCTCCAGATGCACAATCTCCCTGTTGTTCGAACGTACAGCCTCGTGGTTCTCTTCGGACATTTGCGCGATCTTCTCAACATTGCGGGCAATTTCGGTGCTGGCCCGGCTTTGCTCGCTGACCGATGCCGCGATTTCGCTCACGCCCCGGCTCGATTGCGATACTGCCTCACCAGCTTCTATCAACACCTTGTAGACTCTTTCCACCTGTTCCTGTGTTGCCTGCAGCGAACGCAAACCCGCCTGGACAACCGACTCGACAGCCCCAGACTTCTGGTTAAGCGCACTGGTAACCTGATCTATTTCGCTGGCCGACTTTGCGGATTTTTCAGCCAGTTTGCGCACTTCATCCGCCACCACAGCAAAACTCCGTCCTTGCTCTCCGGCACGAGCTGCTTCGATCGTCACGTTCAGCGCCAGCAAATTGGTTTGATCGGCAATATCCTTCACATGCTGGGTCATGCCGGTAATAGCGCGTGTGCTTGCAACATACTCCTTGACCGAGCCGGCAATCTGATTGACCGCTTCCTGAACACGTCGAATCTCGCTGATCATTGCGGTCACATCCCTGTTGCCTTGCTGGGTCTGGTGCAGACTCATCTCCGACAGTTTGCGAACATCTTCGGCATTCTCAGCAACAGAATTTATACTCTCCGTAATCTCTTCCACTGCCGCCGCCGTCGAGCCGGCGGCTTCGCTCTGCACATGGGAACTTTGCGCGATCTGCCATGAAGAAGTCGACAATTGTGCTGCAGAACTTGAAACCTTGGCGGTATTGTCCAGCACTTGTCGGATGATATTGGCAATCCCGTCAACCAGGCTGTTGAAGGCCTGCGCTGTCTTGCCGATCTCGTCCTGGCTTCGCACTTCGACTCGTTTTGAAAGATCGCCATCGTTATTCATGCTCTGCATGACCGTTTGCAATTCGCGCGTCGTACCGGTCACCTTCCCTATCAACCACCCGATAAGCAGATAAAGTACGATCTGGACAGCGATTTGCGCGCTCCATAAGGCAATATTGGCCTTACTTATGGCTGAAAACTCCTCGCTCAGATCCAGCGTGATGCTGGCCGCGCCGTTCACAGTCCCTTCCTTCACCATGTGGCACATCAGGCAATTTGTGCCACGAAATTCTTTTCTGGCGATGAATGGAACCACCACACGCATGGTCTGACTGTCGTTCTGCTTCGACAAACTGGTTTGAACCTGAGCGCTCTTAAGTGCGGCACGATCCAACTCATCGACCGGTTGTTCGGTAGGTAATCCGGGCCCGAACTGGTCCTGTACCGCCTTGCTCCTGATTACGCGTAACTCGACAATCTTTTCAGAGTCGCTCATTTTCTTGACATACAGGAGACGCTGATCGGGATCGCTGATAATCCCGTTGATCATCAGCATGTTAAGTCCATTCAGCACGCCATCCGCGGACACCTTGGCTTTTTGTATTGATTCTTCAAGGACATGTTCCTCAAATTTGTTCAAAGTCACGCTCTGAACGAACAGCAATACCGCCAACACCATCAGCTGGATAGGCAACTGCAGTTTGCTTTTCAAAGGAAGTTTGCTCCACCAATTGCCCATCGCTCTTCTCCGATACCACGCTTAAAATTAAGGTTATCCCATTATGCCAAGCACTCTAACGGTGTGAAGGGAGTTTCGTTTGGAAAGATAATGAGGTAAACACCTGCCAATTCACAGGATTGAATTTTACATAACACCTTGACAAAGGCACAGGAGTCATGAAATGGACGCAAATGGCAACGGGAAATCATGCTGCGCAGATATTTGCGCTGGAGATCAGGCGGCACTTGCAGCAGCTAATTCAATTTGCTTGGCTGCTTTTGTCTTGCCGGCACGGGTAGGAGGTCGGCAGATCCCACATACGAAATTTGCATGCAAATCGCCAGCGTGGGACACGAAATGTCCCCCGCATTCAATGCATGGTGCAAGCCGCAACATCTCCGCCTTGAAAAAACGGACCATGAACCATGCGCGGGTTATGCTCAGTACAGCTTCAGTATCTTCGATGCCCTGTACCTGGTCGAGGTATAAACGGTAAGCGCTGATCAATGCATGCACTCCGTCGACCCCGGCATTTTTTACCATGAACTGGTATATATCCATGAACAGAGAGGCATGGATGTTCGGCAGCCAACTCATGAACCATTCGGTCGAATATGGCAACATTCCCTTGGAAGGCGACTCCTTTCTGATCTCTTTGTAAAGCCTGAGTAGCCGTTCACGGCTAAGCGAGGTTTCTTCCTGCAACAATTGCAGACGCGCTCCCAGTTCGATCAGATCGATGGCGATCTTAACTTGTTGCGCCTCGCCCACCACTGTCTTGTTGGCCGTCATCATCCCCGCCTACGCCAATTCTTCGACGGGTTGCGCCGACATCAGGATCGCCGCATGTGCTTGCGACATCAGGCGGTCCTTGTCGAAATCTGTCAGCAGATTGAGCAACAGATTCTCGTCAAAACGAAAACGGCACAGCAGCATGTTTGAAGCAGCCATCTTGATGATCTGTGCAGGGGTCAGATTAGCGACCACGTCGACGAGACCCTTGCTGATTCCGAGACGAAAAATCGCTGACGGCTTGTCTTTCTTGATCATTTGCTGTGCAAGCATCAAATAGGTCAAATTGATTTCACGGATTCCTTCCTGCAATTGCATGGTATTCATATATCCCCCCTTGTAAGCCAGTGAAGAACGGTCAACTTGGATCTGCTGCGTCGATAGATATCTGAACTAGCCGCCAATTTGTGGTCCGATTCAGACGTGCGCAGTATTACGGTTAGTACAGTGAGAAGAAATCAGAACCAGACCGATTCTTTTGTAGGGATCACGGAACTCGATTTGTAGGAATTTTTCTTACAAGGCCAGATTCGGCTCATACCTCACCACTCAATCGGTGCAACACAAATACCTGCATTACACCCAATCCATTGTGCGAGACATCTCTATCGGCTGTATTATCGATAATCGCAAGTTCAATGTAGACACAATTCCGGCATATCCATTCATGACGCACCAAAAATAGGGCATTTTGCATGGAAGTTAGCACCGAAATCGAACGTTCGACAGCTTATGTCCCCAGACATATTTATCCGGGCACTGATACTATTCGCTCAACTCGAAGCACACTTTTCCTTCGCGATTGCTGGCCAATTTCAGACGATATCCCAATTGCCCGGCCCATCGTGAAACTTGATACAAGCCTATCCCGAGCCCATTTTCGGAGACGATTGCGGTATGCATCAATTTTGCAACGATATCTTCAGGTATCGGAACGCCGCTATCGCAGACTACCAAGCGCAATGGTTCGGGCTGGATTTCGACCGAAATATCGATATCCGGGTCAATCTGTCTCTTTTTCAGGACGTTATCCAGCAAGTTATCGATCACACAATCGAATAAGGCAGCCGGAATCTTCTTGTCCGGCAGTGTATCAGGTGACCGCCATTCAATATTCTGAAACTGGTTGCGTAGCCGCGCGGAATCCCACCAGACATTCAGTGAGAGTCGGGCGGTATCTGTCTCTGCTTCGGGCTGCTGGAGCTTAGTCAAAGTCATCTCTATGCGTTGTGTAAGGAGTGGCAATTGCTGTCTCAACAATTGTTGGGCTATCTGTTCGCGGCTCTGTGCTATGGAAGTGAGCGAAAGCAGCGATTGCAGCATATTCTTGAGATCGTGCGTTAGGCGCGAACCGGTTTCATATACTGCCTGTAAGCGGGTGATTTCACGCAGGCTTTGCTCACGCTGCTTGGCCTGATAGAAGTATCCGATTAGTTGTGCAAGCAGATGAACATGAAGCAGCACGGAAGGATTGAGCGATTGTCTGGCGTACAGTGTCAGACGCAATTCGCCTTCCTGTGCCACCACGGCGTTTTTGCTAAATTGCCCGGTCTGGCCGGTTCCGTCCGGCGACTGCCATGACAACCCGGATAACCAAGGCAGATCATCGAGCAAATAAATTGCGCGATTGAGATAGCTCGCTGCACTGGGTTCCCGCTGCGCAGCCTCAGCCAGTTTGATAAGCCAGCTTTCGAACGGGGTACCGACGTTAAGCAAATAGCGCGAGAACATTATTTGCAGGCCGCTGAAACCGAAACGCGGGTTCCACAAACCGCCGAGGGCCAGCAACACCAAGCCTATCAGGAACAACGTGCGCAGCAATGCTTCCAGATAATTAAGGTGGGCCAGATTCATGAATGCCAAACTACCTAGCACCACCAGCGCTAGCAACATGAACAGCAACAAACTGTAAATCAGGTCCATCGCCTGCAGGTTTTCGACCTTTTCGTGGCCTATCGGCACGACCGCGATGACCAGCAGTATTGGGAGCACATACCTCATCAGGGTACGTCCTACATCGATACCGGATTGTGCCTGTACCAGTTCGATGCCGGATTGTGTCGCAAACAGATTTGGCACCACCCAGAGCAGCAATACTGCAAGCAAGTAAGCCATCACCGCAAGATATAGCATCCGCGACCAGCGGTTGCGGAAGGCGAACACGCGCGCGCCAACCAGACCAAACAGACCGGTCAGCCAGAATGCCACCGCCCACCAGTTCAGCAGAAACATGACTATCCCGGCTGCCAACGCGATGAATACCAGCGCGCTGCCCCCCACCTCGCTCTCTCCGCGCCACAGTGGCTGCCAGAGCAGGAACAAGCCAAGGTGGGCAAGCAGAATCGGGTGCGCCCAAAGACTATCCACACCCAACATCAGTGCACCATGCAACAGCGCAAGCATTGCCAATAGCAACCAGCGGCCGGTAAGCAATCGATTTCCCTGATTCAATGTCAACATTCCGTCATCACCCCTGTCAAAATCTCGTCACTGTACAGTTGGCCAGGCTGTATCTCTCCATTGCCGAGAACTGAGGTCCATCCAATATCCAAGCTAGTGAAAATAACAACTTATTGATTTATATTGTGTTAATTTATTATTGCAATAGAAATAATGAATTCAAGTGCAGTGTTGGCACAGCAATTGCGTACACCATGGGTGTAGCTTATACAAAAATTTTGACTGGAGGTTAATATTATGAAACGCAATCAATCAGGCTTCACCTTGATCGAAATCGCCATCGTGCTGGTGATCATCGGTTTGTTGCTCGGCGGCGTTCTGAAAGGACAGGAGCTGATCAACAGCGCCAAAGTCAAGAACCTCGCTGGCGATTTCAAAAATATACCTGTTTACATCTACGGATTTCAGGATAAATTCAAAGCCCTGCCGGGAGATGATGCAAGCGTTACCACCCATTTAGGTGCGACCGCTAACCCATGCGCTCCTAATGGAGTAGCAACCAAATGCGTTCCAGGAAACGG
>QJWF01000205.1 GCA_003235435.1 Nitrosomonadales bacterium | reverse complement strand
TCAGGAAGGCAGTGAAGTGAAGGCGGGCACTTCATTGTTTCAGATCGATGCGCGCAGTTATAAAGCGGCTGCAGAATCCGCAAGAGCAGACCTTGCCATCGCCAATCAGACAGCGTCACGGTACAAACTCCTTCTGGAGACCAAGGCAGTTAGTCAGCAGGAATTCGATCTAGCCAGTGCAAAAGCCAAACAGGCAGAAGCTGCGTCAATACTGGCAGATCAGGCGCTGGAATATGCCAGTGTCCCCGCAACAATTTCCGGACGCATCGGGCGCGCGATGGTAACTGAAGGCGCATTTGTCGGCAAAGGTGAAGCAACTTTGCTGGCTACGATCGAGCAGATCGATCCCATTTATGCCAACTTTACCCAATCAGGTGCCGACTTGCTGCGCCTGAAGCGGGCTGTCAAGGCAGGCAAGCTTGAACGCGCCGATACCATCAAGGCACAGCTGTTACTCGAAGATGGCAGCATCTATTCCAAGTCGGGGAAGATATTTTTTACCGACATGGCAGTCGATCCGGGAACCGGGGCGGTCACGATGCGGGCAACATTCCCCAATCCCAATCGTGAATTGCTGCCGGGTATGTTTGTGCGAGTCCGTTTTCCCGAGGCGGTGGCGAACAACGTGATTCGCATCCCGCAACGTGCCGTGCAAGCGGGGCCGCAAGGTCAATTCGTGATGGTGGTCGGCGCGGAAAACAAGGTGGCACCGATGCCTGTGAAGACAGGCAGCATGGCTGGGAGCGATTTCGTCATTTCCGAGGGACTCAAGGGCGGTGAACGGATCATCGTGAACGGTTTGCAGAAAGCGCGGCCGGGTTCGGTCGTCAGCCCTGTACCTTTGGCAGATGCCGGCAAAACCCCGGTTGCGAATTCCGTATCAACAACCAAGCCGTAGAGCCGTGCCATGATCGCAAAATTCTTCATCGACCGTCCGATCTTCGCCTGGGTCATCGCGCTGATCATCCTGCTGAGCGGCGGACTTGCGCTGCGCAACCTGCCGGTAGCGTCCTATCCGGCAGTGGCCCCTCCCGCCTTGGCGGTCACGTTCAGTTATCCGGGCGCCTCTGCTCAGGTGGTGGAAGAAACCGCAGTAGCCTTGGTCGAGCAGGAATTGAACGGCATCGAGCATCTGATCAACATGGAATCTTCGTCCGAACTGGGCCGCGGCAGCATAACGCTGACATTCGAGGCAGGCACCGATTTGGATGTCGCTTCGGTAGAAGCTCAAAACCGCGTTAAGAGAGCCGAGCCTCGCCTTCCTGAAGATGTAAGACGGGCCGGCGTGACCGTGACCAAGTCGGCGCGGAATTACCTGATGTTCATAGCGCTGATTTCACCGGACCAGAGCCGTGACAATGTTGCCTTGGGCAGTTACGCAGCGGCAAATGTATTGGAGAATATCCGCCGAGTGCCGGGCGTGGGCGAGGCGATACTGTTCGGCACCGAGTATTCGATGAGGCTGTGGCTTAAGCCGGAGAAGCTCAATGCCTATAATCTTTCGCCCGGCGATGTCAGCAAGGCAGTGCGCGCCCAGAATACCCAGCTTGCAACCGGCGAACTCGGTCAATTACCGGCGGAACCCGGACAGCAACTGAATGCGGTAATCGTAACAAGAAGCAAGTTATCCTCGCCTGAAGAATTCGGCAACATCATCGTGCGCGCCAATCCTGACGGTTCCACTGTACGGGTCAAGGATCTGGCCAGGGTGGAATTGGGCGCTCAGGATTATTCGATTTCCGCGCGCATCGATGGCCAACCAGCATCTGCCATCGCGATTCGATTATCACCTTCCGCCAATGCGCTGGATACAGCCAAGGCAGTAAAGTCCAAGATGGCGGAACTCGCAAAATTCTTCCCCACAGGCATCGATTGGCTGGTACCGTACGACACTTCTAAATTCGTCGAAATTTCGATCAGTGAAGTGGTAAAGACGCTGGCTGAAGCGATGTTGCTGGTGTTCATCGTCATTTACCTGTTCCTGGGTAATCTGCGCGCCACCTTCATTCCCGCCATCGTCGTGCCGATCGCTCTGATTGGCGGCATGGTGGGCTTGTATGCTGTCGGCTACTCGATCAACACGCTGACCCTGTTTGCAATGGTTCTGGCCGTAGGCATCGTGGTGGATGATGCCATCGTGGTGGTGGAGAACGTCGAACGTATCATGACCGAAGAAGGTCTTCCTCCGCGCGAGGCTACTCGCAAAGCCATGGGGCAGATATTCGGAGCTATCATCGCGATCACGCTGGTGTTGTGTGCCGTGTTCGTTCCGATGACTTTCTTCGGCGGCGCGGTCGGAGCGATCTACAGACAATTCGCGGTTACGCTGATCCTGACCATTCTTTTCTCGGTGTTGATGGCATTGACCCTGACGCCGGCTTTATGCGCCTCCTTGCTGCAAAATTCTCCCGGTCATGAAATGGTGCCGACCAAAGGAGTGCTCGGTTGGTTCAATCGCTTCTTTTCCAGAACAACAACAAGCTACAAGTCCGGCGTGTCAGGTGTACTGAAGCGCACTGGCCGTTATCTGTTGCTCTATGCAGGACTTCTGGGGATTGTGGGTTGGCTGTTTTTGCATTTGCCGACCAGCTTTCTTCCGGAAGAAGACCAGGGTTATTTCATCAGCGTGATCCAGTTGCCGCCAGGTGCCACGAGAGAACGAACCAGGGAAGTGTTGACGGAAGTCGAACAGTTCTATCTCAAGCAACCCGAGGTTGCGCATGTCATCGGCGTGCTCGGATTTTCCTTCTTTGGTCGCGGACAGAACGCCGCAATCACTTTTGTCCGGCTCAAGGAATGGGAGGAAAGACTCGAGCCAGACAATTCTGCTTCCGCGCTGGTGAAGCGTGCCAACATGATGTTGTTCCGTATCAAGCAGGCAATGATTTTCTCTGTGAATGTTCCGCCGATCCCGGAGCTTGCGGCCGTAGGCGGTTTTGATTTCCGTTTGCAGGATCGTGCAGGATTGGGGCGCGAAAAACTGCTCGAAGCGCGCAACATCGCGCTTGGTATGGCTAGCCAGCATTCGTCGCTCATCGGCGTGCGTCCTGAAGGGCAGGAACCGGGACCGCAACTTCTGATAGACATAGACCGCCTGAAGGCCCAGGCACTGAGTATTGATATCGCCGACCTGAATGAGACCTTGCAGTCATCGCTGGGTGTGGCCTACATCAATGACTTCGTACGCAATGGCCGCATCCTGCAGGTGCAGATGCAAGCAGAGGCTGAAAATCGCACGACTCCGGAACAGATATTGCGGATACCCGTGCGTAACAAACAGGGAGGGATGGTACCTCTGTCCGAGTTTGCAGAATCGCGCTGGATCGTGGATCTGCCAAAGCTGGATCGCTATAACGGATTGCCGGCCATGAAGATCGCCGGCAGTCCGGCACCCGGACACAGCAGTGGCGATGCATTGGCGGCAATGGAAGAAGTGGCAGCCAAATTGCCTGTTGGATTTGGCTTCGAATGGTCAGGGACATCGAGAGAGGAGCGTCTTTCCGGCAACCAGGCACCCTTTCTGTTCGGGCTTTCGGTGGTGGCTGTGTTCCTGTGCCTGGCAGCCCTTTATGAAAGCTGGACCATTCCGGTCGCCGTGATTCTGGTAGTGCCGATCGGCCTTCTGGGGGCACTGTCGGCAGTATGGATGCGGGGACTTCCGAACGATGTCTATTTCAAGGTTGGCTTGATCGTCATCATCGGCCTCGCCGCGAAAAACGCGATCCTGATTATACAGTTCGCCCGCGATTTGCAGGATAAGGGACACGATTTGATAGAGGCCACGCTTGAAGCCTGCCGTTTGAGATTCCGACCGATTCTGATGACTTCCATCGCTTTTGTGCTGGGTGTTCTGCCGCTTGCGATTTCGACAGGCGCTGGCGCGAACGGGCGTCATGCGATCGGCACCGGGGTGATGGGCGGCATGATCGCAGCGACGGTATTGGCTGTGTTTTTTGTTCCGGTTTTCTATGTGGTCATCCGGCGCATCTTTCCCGGCCATGCGCGCAAGTACGGCCAGGAGAGCGACCATGATTAGAAGATTTACTATGCTCGCACTGCTGGGATTGTTTGGGGGTTGTTCGCTGGCGCCTGAATATCAGCGTCCAGCCGCGCCTATCCCGGCAACCTGGCCCGAATCTGTTCAATCCGGTGGAGTACGCAATGCCATCAATATGAACTGGCAGCAGTATTTTTCTGATCCCAGACTGCAGGCTTTGATCGCAGTTGCTTTGCAAAACAATCGCGATTTGCGCATCGCAACTGCGCGCATTGCTGAAGCCCGAGCACAATTCGGCATACAGCGGGCCGATCGGTTGCCCAATTTCAATCTTGCAGCGACCCGCAACGCTTCGTCGACCCCAGCCGGGGCGTCCGTTTCCGGTAGTGCGATTAACACCCAGCGCTATGATGTCGCAGTGAGCCTGGTGTCGTTCGAGCTGGATTTCTGGGGCCGTGTCAGCAGCCTGAATGAAGCTGCCAGGAACAACTTCCTCGCCACAGAAGCAGCGCAGCGCGCATTCCGTCTATCCCTGATCTCCGATGTGGTGAACGCATATCTGTCCGTGCTGGAATTGCGCGAGCGGACACGGCTCACTGCGGCAACTGTCGGGGCGCGGGGTGAAACCAGAGACATGCTGATGCGCCGACGTGAGGTGGGGGTAGCCAGCGAACTGGATTACCTTCAGGCGGAAGGCGCATATCAGGCGGTGCTTGCTGAACGCGCGAATCTGGAACAACAGCTGGCAGCCGCAGAGAATCTGCTCGATGTGTTGCTCGGGCAATCATTGTCCGGGATCAAGGATCTGCCGCAAGGACGTAGCCTTGCCGGACAGGATATTAGGCCCGACCTGATGGCCGGGTTGCCAGCCGAAGTGTTGCTGCAGCGTCCCGATGTGCTGGCTGCCGAGTACAGATTGGTGGCGGCGAATGCAAATATCGGCGCGGCACGAGCAGCGTTCCTGCCACGCATCACACTCACCGGCAGCGGCGGCACAGCCAGCAGCACATTATCTGGCCTGTTCGATGCGGGAAGCAGAGCATGGAATTTTCAGCCGGCCCTGATCCAGCCGTTGTTCGATGCCGGAAGGACTACGGCCAGCGTGAATATCGCCGCAGCACGAAAAGTGATCGCTGTTTCGGAATACGAAAAGGTTATCCAGCAGGCGTTCCGCGAGGTGGCGGATTTGCTGAGCGCGCGGGATAAGGTTGCGGAACAACTGGCTGCCCAGACAGCCAACGCGCAAGTGCAGAATCAGCGGCTGAAACTGGTCGAGGCGCGCTATCAGGCAGGTATCGCCAATTATCTGGAAGTGCTGGATGCGCAACGAGAAGCTTTTGCCGCAGATCAGAGAGAGGCGCAAGTGAAGCGATTATCGCTCGGTGTTGCAACGCAACTCTACAAGGCACTGGCGGGGGGGATCAACGATTCGGTTCAGGCGGAGAACACGGAAGTATCCGGCATCCGAGATACTGCACGACAGGCAATCGAATGATGGCGGAGGCACAGATCAGGAACACCAGCGAACAAACCCGTAAGCGTTTGCTGGAAGCGGCGCGCGAAGTATTTTCACAACACGGGTTCCAGGGTGCGACAGTGCGCGAGATTTGCCGCCGCGCAGAGGCGAATGGCGCAGCAGTTAATTATCATTTCGGCAGCAAGGATGGTCTTCTCGCCGAAGCTCTAAATTTCGCGCCGCTAAAAGCCATGCAGAATGCCAATATC
>QJWF01000130.1 GCA_003235435.1 Nitrosomonadales bacterium | reverse complement strand
GATGGCATTGGCAAACCTGGTTACATTGCTTCATAAACTGGAGCGACAGCGCGAAGCGCTGCCTTATCAGGAGCGGTGGCTGGAGATGGAGCCGCGTAGCTGCATTGCACATTACAGCGCCGCTGTATTGAATCAAGCGGTTCAACAGTTGCCGGCTGCACGCGAACACTACGAACAGGTGTTGAAATTAGGTGCCGTTGGAGTTTCAACCTATTCTACCCAGCTTAATCTGGGTGTGGTTTGTTACGCGCTGCGTGATTTTGAGGCAGCGATCGCATGCAGTCGTCAGGCGCTCTCAATTAAACCCGACTGCGCGGTAAGTTATTACAATATTGGCAATGCACAGAAAGAACAGGGTAAGCACTACGAAGCCATCGCCAGTTTCGAAAAGGCGCTAAGGATCGATCAGGATTTTGTTGCTGCAGACAGCAACATCCTGTTCTGCATGAATTACGTGCGGGACTACGACGCGCTACGGATATATGAGCGTCATATCGAATGGGCAGAGCGTCATGCCGCACCGTATATCGATATTGCGGCAACATCGGCCGGCAGAATTCGCGATTCTGTGCGCACTTTACGTGTGGGTTATGTTTCAGCGGATTTTCGCGAGCATCCGGTGGGATTCTTTATGGAAGGTGTGCTGCAACATCACTCAAGGGATAAATGCGAGGTCTTTTGTTATTCCAACTCCGCCCAGGAAGATGTGATCACCAAGCGCCTGCGTACGTATGTCCCAAATTGGCGGCAGGTCAGTGCGTTAAACGATGATGAAGTTGCCGGCTTGGTGCGTTCTGATGGGATAGATATTTTGGTGGATCTGTCCGGTCACACTTCGGGTAATCGACTGCTGGTATTTGCGCGCAAACCGGCGCCAGTGCAGGTGACCTGGCTGGGATACTTCAATACCACGGGATTGAGCAACATGGATTATTTGCTGGCAGATAAGATTGGCATTCCCGAGCCGCGACGTCAACGATTTACTGAATCCATCTGGTATCTTCCCGACACCATGTTCTGTTTTACACCGCCGACCGTAGATGTCCCGGTGACGGCATTACCTGCATTGTCCAACGGCATGATCACATTTGGATGTTTTCAGAACCTGGCTAAAGTTGACGACGGTGTGCTCGCAGCGTGGGGGGAAATATTTTCTGCCCTTCCGAAGGCAAGGTTGCGCATGCAGTGCAAGCAATTAGGCGATCCGGTACAGGTGGAGCTCATGACTGAACGCTTGCGAAGTTTCGGCATTACTTCTCCCCGTGTGGTTTTGCATGGTCCGATGCCACGCGAGGAGTATCTTGCAGCCCACTCCGAAGTAGATTTGATTCTGGATACTTTCCCTTATACGGGTTGTACCACCACCAGCGAAGCTCTGTGGATGGGAGTGCCTACCCTGACTATGGCGGGAGATTCGTTATACTCAAGGCAGGGTGCAAGCCTGCTCACGGCGGCTGGATTGAAGGATTGGGTAGCCGAGAGCAAACAGGACTATATTGACCGTGCAGTCGCTTTTGCAGGGGACTTGTCCAAGTTGGCAGCGCTACGCGCCGGCTTGCGTGAACAGGTACTCGCTTCACCATTGTTCGATCCACCACGATTTACTCACAACCTTGAAGTGGCGTTCTGGCAAATGTGGCATGCCCATGAAGGATCGTTGCACTGAGGCAAAACAAGGTGGGCGGGTTGTATCGAAAGTCGCAATAAAAGATTGTGATCGCAGTGATACTTTTCTGTTTGAAAAAATCATTGCTCATCCTTAGGGCCGCTGTTTGAAGCGGTTCTGGTGTTATTTGTAATATTTTGTCAGGCTGTCCATGTTTTCGCTTTCCTGTGATGAGCAGGAAGAGTGCAGAGGAAGAAGCGAAATAATACAACATAGGAAATACATGATTATCGACATTGCGCCAAATCGGTCTGATTAACCGCTATTGCGCAAACCGGTTGCTATACCATTGATGGAAATATGTATCCCGCGTTTGACCTGTTCGTCCTTATCTCCGGCACGATGGCGTGCAAGTAGTCCGACTTGCAGGTGATTGAGCGGGTCGATGTACGGAGTGCGTGTCAACAGACTGCGGGCGAATGCGGGGTTGTCCTGCAACAGCGCTGTGTTTCCGGTTACGGCGAACAGCATCTTCACCGTGCTTGTCCATTCGGTTTCGATCGTGCCAAAGACAGAGTCGCGCAATGTTTTGTCCTCGACCAGTTCGGCATAACGCGAGGCGATACCCATGTCCGTCTTGGAAAGCACCATATCCATATTCGACATCAGCCCGCGGAAAAACGCCCAGTTCTTGTACATGTCACGCAGTTGCGAATATCCAGCCTTGCCTTCCCGTTCGACGAATCGGGTCACGGCGCTGCCGAAACCGAACCATCCCGGCAGCAGAGTTCGGGTCAACCCCCAGCTGAACACCCATGGAATCGCACGCAAGTCTTCGATGCGGTTCGACGGCTTTCGCGACGAGGGGCGGCTGCCGATGTTGAGCTCAGCGATTTCGCGAATCGGGGTGGCGGAGAAGAAGTATTCGTTGAAGCCGGGAGTTTCGTAGACCAGTTTGCGGTAGGCTGCAAACGCATCGAGACTCAACGCTTCCATGATGCGGTGGTATTCTGGCATGGTGCTGTCGTCGCCGTGGTGGTGCAACAGTGTCGCTTCCATCGTTGCTGCAATCAGTGTTTCCAGGTTGCGCCGGCCGATTTCCGGATTGGAGTATTTGCTGGAGATCACCTCACCTTGTTCGGTGATGCGAATCTGACCGTTCACGCTGCCCGGAGGTTGCGCGAGGATCGCGTCGTAGCTGGGGCCGCCGCCGCGGCCGACCGTACCACCGCGGCCATGGAACAGGCGCAGTTCGACGTGATGTTTCTCGAACACCTTCACCAGCTCGACCTCGGCCTTGTACAACTCCCAGTTGGCGGTGATATAGCCGCCATCCTTGTTGCTGTCGGAATAACCGAGCATGACTTCCTGGGTGTTGCCTCGGGTTTTCAACAGCTTCCGGTACAAGGGGATTGAAAACAGCTCGTCCATGATGATCCCGCATCCGCGCAGATCCTCGATGGTTTCGAACAGTGGAATGATGTTGACGTGCAGCCTTTCGCTGCCTTCGAGCAATCCGACCTGTTGGAGCATCAGCATGATTTCCAGCAGATCGCTCACTGCATCGGTCTTGGAGATGATATGGTTTGGAAGGGCGATGCGGCCGAAACGCCGGTGTATCTCTGCGGCGGTGTGCATGATGCTCAGTTCGCTCTGTGCCACTTCGGAATATTCATTGAAACCCGCCAGCAGAGACTTGCCGTTTTGAAGTGCTGAGATCAAATGCTTGCGGCGATCTGCTTCGCCAAGAACTTTGTAATCTATTTTGCTGCCGCTGAGCGCGAACAGTTCACACACAGTTTGCTCGTGGACCGCACTATGCTGGCGCATGTCAAGCGGGGCGAGGTGGAAACCGAACACTTCTGCAGAGCGGCGCAGGTTGGCAAGTCGTCCGCGCGCCAGGTACACCGCACCGTGCTTGAAAAGCGAATCGATCAGTACGTCGAGATCGTCGATGAATTCCTGTGATGTTCCATATGGCTTGACGTCTGTTCCAAGCGGGGGCAAATGAGTGATCTTGTGGCCGAGTTGCCTGGTGGTTGCCGACAGGCGCGAATAGATCAGGTTAAGCGCGCGGCGATAAGGCTCATCGGCACGGGCGGGATCGGTGTCCGGCGAAGCATCTGCAAGCTTGCGCAATTCGTCGCTTACATCCGCCAAACGGTCGGTCAGACTCAGACGCTGGCCCAGCACATGGGTTTCGCTCAGATAGTGCTCGAACGCCAGGGCAGAATGCTGCTGCACCGCATCCAGCATCACTTCGTGAGTGACGAAGGGGTTACCGTCGCGGTCGCCGCCGATCCAGCTGCCTACGCGCAGCAACGTGGGCACCTTGACGTCTTTGTCGAAACGCGCTTCGAGCTGCTTCTCCAGATTCGCATAGATATTTGGGATTTCGTTCAGAAAAGTATAGCGGTAATACTCCAGGCCGTTGTTGATCTCGTCATGAACGGTCAATTTGGAAGGGCGCAACATTCGCGTTTGCCACAAAATCAAAATAAAGCGGCGCAGTGCCACTTCGTTTTCCATGAGTTCGTCGGGCGTCATTTTCACCCGGTCACGGTTGGATAACAGGCTGGAGATGATTAGATGGCAGTCCAGAATGCTCTTGCGCTGAACTTCGGTAGGATGAGCAGTGAGTACCGGTGAAACGATAGCGTTGTCAAGAAACGCCTGAAGCGACTCCTTTCCGACCGGCTTGTGTTCGATACGATCCAGTGCCAGCATCAGGCTGCCGTCCTTGGGAGGAGTGAGCGCGATCAAATGAGCGCGATGACGTCGGTTGTGATGCAGGTCTTCCGCGATGTTGGTTAGTTGCGAAAAATAACTGAATGCACGGACTACAACCAGGGTTTCGCCGGGCGAAAGCGCTTCCAGCATCTGCTCCAGTCGTTCGCCGTCCCTATCGTCCTGAGTCTTGCGGAACCGCACCGCGGCGCGGCGCACGTTCTCAACCAGTTGAAAGGTTTCCTCACCTTCCTGCTCGCGTAACGTGTCTCCAAGAATGCGCCCAAGCAAGCGAACATCTTCGCGCAATGGCACGTCTTTGCTGGAAATATCGGTTGTGGTGGAAAACAAGTTCATCAAATTTTCGGGACAAAGACACGGCGCACCTTATGTTAGAATGCGCCGCGAAATATCAATAAATAATCAAGGAAATCCGATGAGCCAGAAATCTCCGACCGCACCATCCCGTTTAGTGATCGCTTCGCGCGAAAGCGCTTTGGCGATGTGGCAAGCACAGTATATCCGTGACAGGCTGCGCGCATTATATCCGCAAACGGAAGTCAGCATATTGGGCATGACTACGCAGGGAGACCAGATTCTCGAGGTTACTCTGTCCAAGATAGGCGGAAAGGGTTTATTCGTGAAAGAACTGGAAACCGCCCTGGAAGACGGTCGTGCCGATCTTGCCGTGCATTCCCTGAAAGACGTGCCGATGAACATGCCCGAGGGATTTGTGCTGGCCGCCATCGGTGAGCGCGAAGATCCTCACGACGCTTTTGTATCGAATAAATATGACAACCTGGCCGCACTGCCGGCCGGCAGTGTAGTAGGCACTTCCAGCCTGCGCCGCGAGAGCCAGTTGCGTGCGCGCTTTCCGCATCTCAAGATAGAGCCATTGCGCGGCAACGTCCAGACCCGTTTGCGCAAATTGGATGAAGGGCAATACGCAGCCATCATCCTGGCTGCAGCGGGACTGAAGCGTTTGGGACTGGGTGAACGCATACGTGCGCTGATTACCAGCGAGGATAGTCTGCCCGCAGTGGGACAGGGTGCGCTGGGGATTGAATGCCGCGCCGATCGTGCCGATGTGATCGCCTTGCTGCAGCCGCTTCATCATCCCGATACTGCTGCCTGCGTGCTGGCGGAACGCGCCCTGAGCCGTGCACTGGCTGGAAGCTGCCAGGTTCCGCTGGGCGGTTTTGCGGAGGTCAGGGGCGGCAGACTTCGCCTGCGCGGATTTGTCGCCAGTCCGGATGGCAAGCGTATGACCAGCTCGGAATTGACCGGAGAAATCGACAAACCGGAAGCGCTGGGAAACAAGGTTGCCGATGCATTGCGTTCACAGGGTGCCGATGAGATTCTGGCTGCGCTTGCACTCTGAACTGCATTCGATAT
>QJWF01000210.1 GCA_003235435.1 Nitrosomonadales bacterium | reverse complement strand
TTGAAGCGCATACGAATTGGAAGAGTGAAGTTGGGGAATCTTCCGATGGGGCAGTGGCGTTATCTGGGTCCGGATGAAAGATTCTAAAGTCGAGCAGTTCTAACCGGCACCTAGTCTGACTTTATTTTGCCTAGTTTCAAATCCTGCAGGCTGGCTGGATAGCCCAATAGCCACCCTTGCCCTATTTCACAACCCATTCCCATAAGAATCGTCCTGATATCATTTCTTTCGACCCCCTCGGCGACCACCTTCATTCCTAGCGAATGCGCCAGTGTCAGTGTAGAGCGGACAATTTCCAGGCTTTGTACGGATTCTGAAATCGAGTTGATAAAAGCACCGTCTATCTTCAACGTGCTGATCGGATATATCTGCAAACGCCCCAATCCGGAATGGCCAGTACCATAATCATCCAGAGCGATACTGCAACCCAATTCGTTCAGCTTGTTCATGATATTCAGCGCAGTCTCGGGAAAGTCGACCATGGCTGTTTCTGTCAGTTCCAGTTTCAGTTCTTTCGGCTTCATATTGTGTTTGGTGAGGATTGCCTTTAAATCGTCAACCAACGTCTCATCGTTCAATTGGGCTCCTGACAGATTGACGCTGACGAATGGCGTTTCATGTTCGGTTAATTTTCTCAATTCAGGCCAGTCTCTGCAGGCGCGATCGAGTGTCCACATTCCGATCTCGCGGATGAAACCTGTCTGCTCGGCTATCCACAGAAAATCATTGGGCAATATCACCCCGTCGACTGGATGATACCAGCGTATCAGTGCCTCGAAACCGGCAATCCGGCCATCGGCAAGTTCGCGGATCGGCTGGTAATGAAGGCGAAACTCTTCGTGTGACAAGGCGCGTGACATTCCGTGAGCGAGAGCTATTTTTTGCGTAGCCTCACCCTTAGTTTTACGGCTCAGAATGGACTGCTCCTGTATGTTCTCTTCGCCAGCAGCAAGCTTCGACGAAATATTGTGCGTATCCCTGAAACGCTCAAGTATCACCAGCAGCAAATGGCGCAAGATAGGATCGCTTTTTTCCAGCAAGCCATCCACCAGCTTGCGAGGAATCGGCACAAGCACCGTTTTCTCGATAGCCCTGACGGTTGCGGTTCGCGGCTTCCGGTCGATCAGGGACACCTCTCCGAACAGTTCACCCTTGCCTATCAATTTGATGCGGCGTTCCCTGCCCTGCTCCACAACAATAACTTCAACGGCCCCTTCTTCAATCAGATAGGCGCAATCGCCGGGATCGCCATAATTGAATATACGCTCTCCGCCGGCAAAAATCTCTCGATCAAACTCGTCGAACATGCGTTCCCCCTATCAAGACGAATCCGGGTATGCTTGCTTTTGTTCCTGTCATCATGGCATATAGACTAATCCATCCAAAGGTATCGTCCGCGCCCGAGCGATACCGTCCGAGACAGTATATCAACAGTCTGAAAATAACCAGCAATTTCTGTGGTCCGGCCCATCAGGGAGTATGGCCGAATGATGAACATAGTGAAAAATTTATGTTTTTATTGCAGCAGGTTTACCCTGCTTGACCAGCAGGGAATACAGCCTTCGACTATCCGCCCGCAGGACGGTAAAGCTGAACCCGCCGATATCGACGTGTTCGCCGCGTTTTGGCAACTTCCCGGCGGCTTTGAGTACCATGCCGCCGACAGTGTCGTACTCTTCGTCGCTGAAATCCGCTCCAAGGGCGGAATTGAAATCCTCGATCTCGGTATCGGCCTTGACACGATACTGGCCCGACGCATCCGCTATGATATTATCTTCCTCATCATCAAAATCATATTCGTCCTCGATGTCACCAACGATCTGCTCGAGAACGTCCTCGATGGTTACCATACCTGAAACGCCGCCATACTCGTCAGCGACCAAGGCGATATGGTTGCGGTTGCTGCGAAAATCGCGCAATAACACGTTCAGGCGCTTGGCTTCCGGAACGAAGACTGCCGGCCGAAGCATATCGCGGACATTGAACTCTTCCCCGGCATAATACCTCAACAGATCCTTGGCCAGCAGGATGCCAATAATATTGTCTTTATCGCCATCAATCACCGGAAAGCGCGAGTGCGCGGTGTCTATCATGAACGGGATGAATTTTTCCGGGGGCTCGCTGATATCGATGACATCCATTTGCGCGCGCGGGATCATGATCTCACGCACCTGCCGCTCTGAAACCTGCAACACTCCTTCCATCATCGACAATGCGTCGGCATCAAGAAGATTGTGTTCATAGGCACTATGCAGCAGATCGACCAACTGTTCGCGGTCTTCCGGTTCGCGCAGCAGAAACGCGGAAAGACGTTCCAGAAGTCCTGGTTTGCTGGTTTCTGAATCGTCCATATAGTTAATGTCTGGCTACTTGATAGGGATCAGGGTATCGCAATTTTAACATCAGCTCGGTTTCCAGGGATTCCATTGCAGCGGCATTATTTTCATCCATATGGTCGAAGCCCTGCAAATGCAAAGCTGCATGGATGGTGAGATGGGCGTAATGGGCTATCAATTCCTTGTGCTGCGCTGCAGCCTCCCGCTCCACCACAGGAGCGCAAATAACCGCGTCGCCGCAAAGAACTTGTGAATGACCTGAAAGCGGCTTTGTCATGCAATCGTCATAAGCAAAGGTCAGCACGTTCGTAGCATAATCCTTGTCTCGATATTCACGATTCAATTTTCGACCTTCGGGTTCATCTACAATGCGTATCGTGAGGACCGCTTCACGCTTCAACGCTGCACAGATCCAGCGCCTCAGTTGCGCCCGGCTTGGAACAAGCCGGGATTTGCTGGCATATTGTACGGCCAGAGAAATTTTACAAGGCTTTGTTCTGCTCATACCGTTCATAGGCCGAGACGATCTTTTGCACCAGCGGATGCCGCACCACATCCTCCGCGGAAAATTCGCTGAAAGCTATGCCCCGAACCTCTTTCAGCACGATACGTACTTCGTTAAGTCCGCTCTTTTGTCCTCTCGCCAGATCGACTTGCGTGACGTCACCAGTAATCACAGCCTTGCTGCCAAACCCTATCCGTGTAAGAAACATTTTCATCTGTTCCGGCGTGGAGTTCTGTGCCTCATCGAGTATGATGAATGAGTGGTTCAGCGTGCGCCCGCGCATATAAGCCAACGGAGCGATCTCGATCACGCCGCGTTCGAATGCCCGGTTGACCTTTTCCAGACCCATCAGATCATACAATGCATCATACAAAGGGCGCAGATACGGATCAACTTTCTGTGCCAGGTCGCCTGGCAGAAAACCGAGTTTTTCGCCCGCCTCCACCGCTGGCCTCACCAATACCAGGCGACGCACTGCTTCACGCTGCAAGGCGTCTACCGCACAAGCAACAGCCAGGTAGGTCTTGCCTGTGCCAGCCGGGCCGATGCCAAATGTTACATCGTATTCCTGTATTGCCTGTATATAGCTGTTCTGGCGAGGAGTACGGCCGCGTATCTCGGACTTGCGTGTCATCAGCAGGGGCACTGAGTCGCCCGTCGGCTGTGGCTCATTGCGCCACTTCATCGCCTCGATCAGACTGAGTTGCAAACGCTCCAGCGTGATGTCATGTTTGGCTTCACGGTATACATCCTGCAGTACCTGCCGCGCCAGCCCTGCTTGTGCGCCCTGCACGCTGAAATGCTCCCCACGCCTCGAGATGCTGACTTCCAGCGCTGTCTCGATCTGGCGCAGGTTTTCATCGAAAGCTCCACATAGGTTGGCCAGCCGGGAATTGTCCACGGGTTCAAACTCGAATTGCAGGGTTTGCATCGCATCATCCATGATCAGACCGCCGTTCTTTCGGATTACTGCTCACACAAGTTCCCCACGCAGGGTATGACGCACCACCCCGGTGATTCTTATTTCGACGAATTGGCCGATCATTTCCTTTGCGCCTCTGAAGTTAACGATACGGTTGTTATCTGTGCGCGCGGCGAGCTCCTTCCCGTCCTTTTTCGATATTCCTTCGACCAAAGCTCTTTGTATCGTGCCCAACATCCCTCGGGCTACATCTGCCTCCAGTTCCTCGATTCGATTCTGCAAGCGCTTCAGGCGTGCCGCCTTGACTTCGATGGGCGTTCCATCACGCAATTCCGCTGCGGGAGTACCAGGACGCGGGCTATAAAGATAACTAAAACTGCTATCGAAGCCCACCTCGTCTATCAGTTTCAGGGTGGCTTCAAAATCCTGTTCTGTCTCTCCGGGAAACCCTACAATGAAATCGGAAGTGATACAGATATCGGGACGGACCGCACGAATCCGACGAACGATGGATTTGTATTCCAACACAGTGTGACCGCGCTTCATAGCCGCCAGAATACGATCCGAACCAGACTGCACAGGCAGGTGTAGGTGGCTGACCAATTTGGGTTGTGTCGCATATAAATCAATCAAACGCTGCGACATATCTCTGGGGTGTGAAGTGGTATATCTCAGCCTTTCGATTCCTTCCTGTGCAGCGATGGACTGTAACAGATAAGCAAAGTCCACCGTGTCTCCGTCATCCCCAATTCCACGGTACGCATTTACGTTCTGCCCGAGAAGTGTAACCTCTTTCACCCCCCGGCCCGCCAATTCTTCAACATCGTTAATCACATCAGCAACCGGGCGAGATACCTCTTCGCCGCGTGTATAGGGCACTACGCAGAATGTGCAGTACTTGCTGCATCCTTCCATGATCGACACATAGGCTGCTCCAGGGTTCGCCTGCGGCCCCTCGGGATGACGCTGGACAGGTGAGGGCAGGTGATCGAATTTTTCGATTTCGGGAAAACTGATGTCTACCTGCGAAAGCCCGGTCGAACGCCGAGCCCGCAACAACTGCGGCAACCGGTGCAGGGTTTGCGGGCCGAACACAACATCCACGTATGGGGCGCGTTTCAGGATCGCAGCGCCTTCCTGGCTGGCCACACAACCCCCCACAGCAATAAGCAGTTTTGGTTTTGAAAGCTTCAACATGCGTACGCGCCCCAGATCGGAGTATACTTTGTCCTCGGCCTTTTCGCGTATCGAGCAGGTATTGAACAGAATTACATCCGCATCTTCAGGTCTTTCAGTCTGAATCATTCCTTCGCATGCACGCAATACGTCGGACATTTTGGCCGAATCATACTCGTTCATTTGGCAGCCGAAGGTTTTGATATAAAGTTTTGTAATTGTCACGGTTTACTGATACCCAGCAAAAAATACCCCTTCGAATTCGCCCTGAATATTCACTACAATCAAAATTACCAAAGCCCGCAACTTGAATGTGTGCAATCCTGAGCAAAACGCTTGCTTATTGCGAACAGTTTCACTCAACCATTATTTGATGGTTGTGTTCAACGACTCACGGGAAGAAAAAATATAATGACTTTTATCGGTACCGTAGCTTCCGTATTCGCCGCAGCGCCCGCAATTAGCTTTGCCGCATGGACGTTAACCCAGATTTTCAACGGCAAATAATATAGCAAGCAGGAAGGTTTTCAACCGTCATGACGTTTGACCCTTTCCTGATTCATACCCGCGCCCTAAACGCCGGGCTCTTTTATGGAATACTTGTTTACCGAAAATAGTTATGCTACGATTCGATCAACAATTATGTAGTTGTGTTTAATCTAATTCTCTCGGGAGGGGAAAAATGGCACTTATCGCGACGATTTCGTCAGTAGGAACAGCAATCGCTGCAGTTTTGTTTGCTTTGTTCATGGTCAAAGAATTGTTCAAATAACCGAAACTATTGCACTGCTAAATAAAAACTCCAGCATTGCTG
>QJWF01000032.1 GCA_003235435.1 Nitrosomonadales bacterium | reverse complement strand
GTAAATGAGCATTCCGAGTCGTTGAGCAATAAAGTAATGCCAAGCGCAGCAGTTCTTCATATTAAGCCTTTGCCATTGCGCGCGAAAGGATACTTCACTACTTTTGCTGCAAGCATTTTATCGCGTATCGCGACCTGCACGGTGTCTCCTATCTGCACATCCTTCGGTAAGCGCGCCAGTGCAATGGATTTCTCCAGTGTAGGCGAAAAACTTCCGCTGGTTATCTCACCATTGCCGTGTGCGGTATGTACACGTTGATGACTACGCAACACACCGCGGTCCATCAACACCAGACCGACCAGCTTGCGTGTGGGCGGGTTGGCCAATAAAGCCGCCTTGCCGATGAAATCGCGCTCGTTTTTCAAATCCACCGTCCACGCCAGCCCGGATTCCAGCGGATTGATGGTTTCGTCCATGTCCTGACCGTACAAATTCATGCCCGCCTCGAGGCGCAGCGTATCACGCGCGCCGAGCCCGATAGGTTTCACACCCTTTTCTGCAAGCGTTGCCCAGAACATTGGCGCGGCCTTTGCGGGAACCATCACCTCGAATCCGTCCTCGCCGGTGTAGCCGGTGCGCGCGATGAACATTGTACCCATCTCAACCGCGCTGAATGGAACAAGGCTTTCGGTCAATTCCTTGCTGCCGGGCAGTGCTTCCCAAACCTTTGCCCGCGCATTCGGTCCCTGTACGGCGATCATTGCCAGCTCCGGGTGATCTGCAATCGACAATTGGGGTGCATGCCTGGCGGCTTGCTGTTTCATCCATGCGATGTCCTTGTCTGCCGTTCCAGCGTTCACGACGGCGCGGAACCACTCTTCGCTCATGAAATACACGATCAGATCGTCTATCACCCCGCCGTTCTCAAGCAACATGCACGAGTACATGGCTTTGCCGGGCTGTTGGAGTTTGTCCACATTGTTCGCCAGCAACAATCGCAAAAATTCACGAACGCCGCTACCCCTGATATCCACCACGCGCATGTGAGATACGTCGAACATGCCTGAATCCTTGCGCACCTGATGATGTTCGTCGATCTGGGAACCGTAATTCACCGGCATATCCCAGCCTCCGAAATCGACCATCTTTGCGCCCATCGCGCGGTGTGCCGCATTAAGAGGAGTTTGCTTTAGAGCTGTCATAGTTGCCTTCCAAATTCAAAGTTTCGAGCAATTGCTCATCTGCGGAACACCTGCATAAATCTCTTCTGTACAGACTTGCATTTCGGTTGGCCTTGGCTGCAATAAAAAAGGCGCAGCACGAATTCGTGCTGCGCCCATCTGTCCTTTGTACCTGAGAGATTACAACTTTTGTTGCGTGCCCCTTCGGTGGCCGGCACTGCCGGCGCTCTCCAGATTTGCCTGTGTCAAAGGTTCTTTTAGCCTGAGCGGTTGCGGGTGTTGCGCCTTCGGCGGTGTCCCGACCAAAAATACTTGTCGACTGACACGCTCTCCCATTGATCTGAACGGCGCCTTGGAATATACCGGAAAGTTCCGGACAAGACAAACGAAGCAAAATACCGGCTACATGCCTAGCTACTGGTTTCCACTTAGTGCGGAATTTTTTCATTTGACAGACGGGCAGCCGGATAGTGGTATTTGATTACGTCCGGCATTCAACACAGCCCGGGTGTGGCGTCAGAGACCTGCTGAAAACGCATGATTCAGCTATTCGGATAATACAAAACCAGGCGATAGCCCACCGGCTTCAAGTCGGTAGTGTCGAGACGCAGCTTGATACCGAGTTCCTGGTTAGCGGGAAAACCAGCGGGAATATCTTGCAGCGCTGGCAGGTAATCTGCAGGTTTGAAAATACGCCTTGCCAATGCAGTATCCTGGAGGTCGGTGAGGGTAAGCTCAAGATTGGGGAAAGCTTGCGAGTAAGCAGCACGATTGCGCAGCAGAGCAACCAGAACGATCTGGTTTCTGTGCGCGGGGTCATCCTTGAGTTCAGATGATTCAATACTCATCATGCCGGCTTTTTGGGGCAACGGCACACTGCATCTTAAAATCTGACAATAGCGAATCAACGCAGGTTTCAGGGCAGGAATTCGTGCGGCGAGTTCGACACGAAACATGAATATGGCCTGTGCAAGCAATAGCAGCAGCAGCAAAAACGCCGCGACTGTCCAACGGCGGGATCTGGGCTTGGACAGAAAATCCGCCTCATATGTTTCAGAGATAAACACATCCTGACCTGCTGACGAAACAGGTCGCTGATCCTTCCCACGGGCACTACTCGGCGTATCTGAAGCGGTTATTTCCAGGGGAAATGGTTCGGGCTGAATTTCAGCTTCGTCCAGTATCGGCAATTCAAGTTGCGGATCGATTTCCTCGGGTGCGAAATTGGGACGGGTATCAAATGCCTGGTGACAATTTCCACAGCGCACCATGCCGTTACTCGCCTCAAGTTGCGCTCTGGCGATTTTGAAACGGGTTCCGCAGTGCGGGCAGCGTGTCGTTCCAATCATCTTAGCGTTTGCTTCCTGACAGGCATGCCCAGCCCTCCTCGAAAACCGGGGCGTTCATTTCGTACCATTGTTCGTATATCTTCATCACATCTTGTGTCTGCTTTTCAAGTATTCCAGACAAAACGATACGGCCGCCCTTACGGGTTTCATTAGCCAGCAACGGAGCGAGCATCCGCAGCGGATTTGTCAGGATGTTCGCCACCACCAGATCATATTTGCCCGATGGTGCATCTTCAGGCAGGTGGAATCGGATATCTGTTACCTTGTTTGCAATCGCATTGTTGCGGCTGGACTGCACTGCCTGAAAGTCTACATCAATACCGGTGGCGCTTGCAGCTCCCAGCTTG
Organism: Nitrosomonadales bacterium; assembly: GCA_003235435.1. Taxonomy (GTDB): domain Bacteria; phylum Pseudomonadota; class Gammaproteobacteria; order Burkholderiales; family Gallionellaceae; genus Gallionella. The sequence continues at coordinate 2,981 of QJWF01000032.1, read as the reverse complement.
ACTGCAGCGATAGCGAGAATGCCTGAGCCGCAACCGTAATCCAGCACAGTTTCACCAGCAGACAGGTTGTTATCCAACCAGCGCAAGCATAGTCGCGTGGTAGGATGGCTACCAGTGCCGAATGCAAGGCCTGGATCGAGCATGATATTAATGGCATCAGGATCACTCGGTGTACGCCAAGTTGGCACTATCCACAGTCGCGGCGAGACCGGTATCGGAACGAACAGGGATTGGGTGTGGCGCACCCAATCATTGTCAGCCACTGTTTCGATGTGATATTCAGGGAGTTGTGTCAGACCTATTTTATCGGCAGCTCTGCGCAAGATCGTCCCGATGTCCTGATTTTCTTCGAAAAGTGCGCTGATTCTATTATGTTTCCATATGCCCGGAAGAGGTTCACCAGGCTCGCCGAAAATCGCATGCTCATCCGGAGTGTCGGCGTCGGCATCCAATAACTCGACCGACAATGCTCCGGTATCGAGCAGTGAATCGCTCAGAGCTTCGGCTTGATCAGCATCGCTATCAACGATGAGGTTCAACCACGGCATTACTTAATCCTGTTCAGTGTTGCGTGTACAGCATCATGCATGACCGAGTGCAGATGAGGACTTATGGACATTGTGTATAAAGTTAAAGCACGCCCGGCAATAGCGCTACTTTCCCTTGGTGCGCTCGGCAAGCCGTTCTTCGAGATAATGTATGCTGGTTCCGCCGCGTATGAACGCGGCGTCCTGCAGCAGTTCCCGATGCAGTGCGATATTGGTCTCGATGCCGTCTACGGCCATTTCAGACAATGCCGTGCGCATTCGTGCCATTGCTTGCTCACGGGTGTCGCCAAATGAAATGATCTTCCCGATCATCGAATCGTAATGTGGCGGGACGAGATAATTGGCATAGACGTGAGAATCCACACGTATTCCTGGGCCGCCGGGCGGATGCCATGTGGTGATGCGCCCCGGGGAAGGGGTGAATTTATAGGGGTGTTCGGCATTGATGCGGCATTCGATTGCATGGCCGCGGAGTTTGATATCGCGTTGCTTGAATGGAAGCTTTTCTCCTGCGGCAATGAGTATCTGCTGGCGCACGATGTCGATTCCGGTGATCATTTCGGTGACCGGATGTTCCACCTGTACGCGGGTGTTCATTTCGATGAAAAAGAACTCGCCGTTTTCGTACAGGAACTCGAAAGTTCCTGCACCACGATAACCGATCTTGCGGCATGCCGCAGCGCAGCGCTCGCCAACCTTGTCGCGCATTTTTGTGTCGAGCAGAGGTGCTGGCGCTTCCTCCAGTATCTTCTGGTGGCGGCGCTGCATCGAGCAATCGCGCTCGCCCAGATACACCGCGTTGCCATGCTGGTCGGCTAACACCTGGATTTCGACGTGGCGCGGATTCTCCAAAAATTTCTCCATGTATACCATCGGATTGTTGAAAGCAGCCTGTGCCTCCGTCTTGGTCATCGTAACCGCATTCAGCAGCGCAGCTTCGGTATGGACCACACGCATGCCGCGCCCGCCGCCGCCGCCAGAAGCCTTGATGATGACCGGATAGCCTATATTGCGCGCAATCTTGACTATCTCGGCTGGTGTGTCAGGAAGCGCGCCGTCGACACCCGGCACACATGGCACGCCGGCCTTCTTCATTGCGTTCTTGGCGCTGACCTTATCGCCCATCAACCGTATGGTTTCTGCGCGCGGACCGATGAAAACAAATCCACACTTTTCGACACGTTCTGAAAAGTCAGCGTTTTCGGAAAGAAAGCCGTAGCCCGGGTGTATGGCTTGTGCGTCGGTCACTTCCGCAGCACTGATGATGGCAGGAATGCTTAAATAGCTTTGCGAGGATGGGGCGGGGCCTATACATACAGATTCGTCCGCCAGCTTTACATACTTGGCATCGGCATCTGCTTCGGAGTGCACCACGACAGTTTTGATGCCCAGTTCGCGGCAGGCCCGTTGAATGCGGAGAGCGATCTCACCACGATTGGCGATCAGGATTTTTTCAAACATAGTGTTGGCTCCGGGCTTGGTCTTGGCTAGAAGATTCGCGCCTTTGATTCCTAAAGTCATGTCAGCTGCATGGTGCAGTAGTTAAGTGTGGTGAATTGGGGATAATCGATGACAAATAACGGCTGGCCAGCTCGTTGAGTTGGCCGTTTTGGCTGCGGCCGCAGCTACGCTGCTTAACATTTGCTGAGCTAACGTAAGCATGTGCCGAAACAGGGAACGTTTTGTTCAATGATATATTCATTGCATCACCCGATAACAAACAGTGGTTGACCGAATTCGACAGGCTGGCCGTTTTCCACCAGGATAGCCTTGATTACACCGCTTTGGTCCGAATCGATCTCGTTGAGCAACTTCATCGCCTCGATGATGCATAAGGTGTCGCCAGTGTTCACAGTCTGTCCCACATCCACGAAAGGTTTGGAACCTGGTGAAGCAGAACGGTAGAATGTGCCAACCATCGGCGATTTCACCACATGTCCTTCAGCGGCCGCCGGTTTGGCGGGTTCTGCTGCCGGCGCGAGACCCTGCGGAAAGGAAGGCTCCGGAGCGGAAGCAACGATCGTTTGTTGCGGGGCAGCCGGTGCATATACCTGTTGCGCAGATGCGGAAGTGCGTGTAATGCGCACGCGCTCCTCGCCTTCGCTGATTTCCAGTTCGGCAATTCCAGAGCTTTCCACCAACTCGATCAGCGTCTTGAGTTTGCGTAAATCCATGATGACCTCCTAAGCTTGGTTTTTATAGTTCAGGGCATATTGCACGGCAAATTCATAACCTGTTGCCCCCAGGCCGCTGATTACGCCAATGGCCAGATCCGAGAAGAACGATTCTTTGCGGAATGCTTCGCGCGCGAACACATTGGAAAGGTGTACCTCGATGAAAGGAATGGCAACGGCAGCAAGTGCATCACGCAATGAAACGCTGGTATGAGTGAATGCGGCAGGATTGATGATGATGAACTCCGTGCCATCGGTG
>QJWF01000043.1 GCA_003235435.1 Nitrosomonadales bacterium | reverse complement strand
GACACGTATGGAAATTGCCGAGCGGCTGCAAGTTTTGCTGTACAGATGTCCAGCGCTATTTTGGCGCAGATATTAATAAATCGCATTACAATGCAAACATGAATCCGGATTAATGCATATTTAAGATCAAATGGAACCAAAACACTTGACGGCGGGCCATGGCTGGGAATGGATCAAGCAGGGCTACGCATTGTTCATGAAGGCGCCTTTGCTATGGATCGTCCTGTTGTTGATCTGCGTGGTCGCTGCGGTCGCCATTTCCAATGTGCCCGTGGTGGGTGAACCGCTGGTGAGTTTGCTGATGCCGGTGGTATTGGCCGGCCTGATGGCCGGGTGCAAGGACCTGGGCAAAGGCGAGGAACTGGAACTTGCGCATCTGTTTCGCGGTTTTCAACAACATACCACCCAGCTGGTCACGCTGGGCGGCATCTCGCTGGTCAGCCAATTCCTGATCTTCGGTCTGATGATGCTGGTCGGCGGTTCTGCACTGGTGGGTATTTTGATGAGCGGGCAACCGGAAGTGGATCCGGAGGTGATGAAACAGGCCGTCAACGGTGCCGGACTGGCAATGTTGCTCGGCATCACCCTGTTCAGCATGCTGATCATGGCTATGCAGTTCGCGCCTTTGCTGGTGTATTTCAACAATGTGACGCCACTGACGGCAATGAAACTCAGCCTGCGCGCATTCCTCAACAACGTCGCTGCGATGCTGGTGTATGGCCTGACTTTCATACTGCTGGCAATCCTCGCCAGCATGCCGATGATGCTCGGCTGGCTGGTATTGCTGCCCATCGTGTTCACTTCCCTGTATGCCAGTTATTCAGAGATTTTCCCTTCTGCGCAACTTGCCTCGACCTCTTCGGATGCAGCTGATATATTCAAACCGGACCAATAATCATTCCAGGATGGATACGCAAATTTCCGCTGCAGAAGTCAAGCAGGCACAAATACCCCACAACCTGTTCATCTTCGGACTGTTCATGTTCAACCTGCTGATGACCCCCGCGGTCATCGCGCTCAAAATTGGCATGTCAGGCCTGTTTATTCCCGTGCTGTGTTCCGGCAGTCTCGTTTGCTACATTTACTGGCGCGGCAACAGGGCTGCCAGCCATTTCATCTCCGCACACTGGAAGCTCGCATACAGGCATGGTCTGTTTCTGTTTGCTGGTTATGCAACTTCGGGTCTGCTGATAGGCATCGCATGGCTGTTCATCATCAACATGCGCGATGCCCAAATGGGACAGATCGTATGGACAGCGCTCACCCGCATCGCGTTGGTGCCCACCCTGATCTTTGTGATGATCACCATGGTTATGGAGTTTGGCGCCTACAGTGCCGCGGCAAAAAGGCAGATTCCAGAAAAGCGCAAACCGGCTGCCTGATTGGCCATATTTCGGAGCTGTTTCAACCGATCGATGTAATACACCAGAATTTTTTTTAAACAGTTGTGATTGGGCTGCTTCTATGCCAGAAGTTGAGACATCACCATCGTCACGTAACAATACCCTGCGCATCGAACACTGCGGCTTGCCCGTGATATCCTCCATTTTCGTCGCGTAAATTCCACACCGTTGCCCCGCTGATCATGAAGCGCCTGCCGCTTTTTGCAATGCGCATTCCCGCATAGTCGTCCATGAAACCGGAACGGCTGACGCTTTCCAGCATTTTGGCGCGCGCTTCCTGGGCCACAGGTTCCGCAGACTGGCGCGACGGCGTGCGGGTAAATTCTGCAAAGTTCATTTCAAATAATTGCAGTGCAAGTCGATTCCCATAAAAAAAGATCGGGTCGTCTTCCGTTCCGTGTGCAACAATGGCACGGGGCGATTCCCACATTGCCTTGCGTAATTCATTGTCTGTCGTGGGTACAACTTGCAGTAGCTGCCTGCCCGTCAGTCGCTGGTAGCTCCGCACCATCAGCCACAAGCGTTCAACCTCAACCCCTTCAGGCGGCAACAAGCTTTGCATATTCCAGAACCAGCCACTTGCTGCCGGCGTGCTTGAAATTGACCTGCACGCTCGCATCTGCCCCGCTTCCTTTTGCCGCCGTTATGGTGCCCTCGCCGAATTTCTGGTGAAAAACCTGCTGACCGATGTGCCACATGCCGGTGCCAGTGGCTTCGTAGCCGCTTGCCCGTGCATGCATGCCCGTCGATGTGCTGCCGGACCTCGATGGGTAATTCACCATCCCGCCGCTGCCAAGCTGGCTGCGCGCTTCAAAACGGGGTGTGATCCAGTACAGCGATTCTTCCGGCAGTTCACGCAGAAAACTCGACTCCATGCCGTAATGGGTCTGCCCGTGCAGCATCCTGCTCTGTGCGAAACTCAGGTACAGCCTGCGCCGCGCGCGCGTGATCGCCACATACATGAGACGCCGTTCTTCTTCCAATCCGCCGTCTTCGTTGATGCTGTTTTCGTGCGGGAATAGCCCCTGCTCAAGACCCGTGACAAACACGGTATGAAATTCCAGTCCCTTTGCAGCATGGACCGTCATCAGGTGCAGTGCATCTTCGCTGTCCCCCGCCTGATGTTCACCCGCTTCCAGAGAAGCGTGTGCAAGAAATTCGTTGAGGCTATCGTCTTCACTTTCATGCACGAACAAGGTCGCGGCATTGATAAACTCGTTCAGGTTGTCAAGCCGTTCCTGCGCTTCGCGTTTTTTTGCCGGCGAGTTTTTTTCACTTTCATAATGTGCAACCAAGCCGGAATGCTGCAGCACATGCTCGATGATCTCAGGAAGCGGCAATTCCGTCGTGTCGGCCCGCAGAGATTCGATCAGCGCGACAAAGGCCGCAACCTTGCCACCCATGCGCGCGGCGGCATCGAACAGGATCGTGTTGTATTGGCGCGCGTTCTCCTGCAATTGCTCGATCGAGCGCGCGCCGATGCCGCGCGCCGGGAAATTGATGATCCGCAGCAATGCGCTATCATCATCGGAATTCTGCATCAGGCGCAGGTACGCCAGCGCATGCTTGATCTCCTGCCGTTCGAAAAAGCGCAATCCACCATATACACGATACGACAGGCTCGCTGAAACCAGCGCATGCTCCAGCACACGCGATTGAGCGTTGGATCGATAAAGCAGGGCAATCTCGGAAAGCTTCACGCCTTCACGCAGGAGGTGCCGTATTTCCTCGATGATAAACGCCGCCTCATCCACGTCGGTGCCGGCTTCATATACCCTGATCAACTCGCCCTTGTGCGCATCCGTCCACAGATTCTTGCCCAGCCTGTTCCGATTGTTTGCGATCAGTTCATTGGCGGCATTGAGTATGTTTGCGTGCGAGCGGTAGTTCTGTTCCAGCTTGATCACGGACTCGATATGGAAATCGCGCAGCAACTCCTGCATGTTGCCGACATACGCGCCGCGGAATGCATAGATGGACTGGTCGTCGTCGCCGACGGCAAAGATGGCATTGCCTTGCCCGGCCAGCAGTTTCAGCCAACGGTACTGCAGCGGATTGGTGTCCTGGAATTCGTCCACCAGGATATGCCTGAAGCGCGCCTGGTAATGTTCGCGCAACTGCTGGTTGCGCTGCAGTAATTCATAACAGCGCAGCAACAGCTCGGCAAAGTCCAACACGCCCTCGCGCTGGCACTGCGCATCGTACTCGGCGAATATCTCCACCTTGCGCCGGGTATAGGAGTCGTAGGCTTCGACATCCGAAGCACGCAGCCCCTGTTCCTTGTTGCCGCTGATGAACCACTGCATCTCGCGCGGCGGGTACTTTTCCTCATCGACATTCATCGTCTTCATCAGCCGCTTGATTGCTGACAACTGGTCGGCGCTGTCGAGAATCTGGAACGTCTGCGGTAGATTCGCCTCGCGGTAGTGAGCCCGCAGCATGCGGTTGCACAAACCGTGAAAAGTGCCGATCCACATGCCGCGCGTGTTGATCGGCAGCATCGCCGAGATGCGCGTCAGCATCTCCTTTGCCGCCTTGTTGGTGAATGTCACCGCGAGTATACCGTGAGGGCTTACCGCCCCGGTGTTGATAAGCCAGGCGATGCGCGTGGTCAGGACGCGCGTCTTGCCGCTGCCGGCGCCCGCCAGGATCAGAGCGGATTGGTGCGGCAGCATTACAGCCTGACGTTGTTCGGGATTGAGGCCGGAAAGCAGCGGTAGATTCATTATGGAATTATCCCACAGGATTAACTTGGGACTTCCACCAGATTACCAGTCATTGGCTGAACAATAACTATGTACGCGGGTTTGTATTGTGCTGCTCGAATTGGATGCTTTACTTCCAAGCTATTCGACCCAAAGCCATGACGATGGCAAGGCTATGATAAAGTGCGATCGCGTGAAAAATTTTGATCATATTTCAGACGATACTGTAAGCTCTCCTGTGGCTGCCCCGAACGGGTATGATGAAAAATCATGAGTACCAGCCGGAACAAAATAATTTTTATAGCGTCCAGCGCTCCCCGCTTCGAAGGGGACGGCACTGCCCCGTTTATCCTGAATATGGCTCAGGATTTGTGTGATCTTGGTTGGGATGTCGATATTCTCGCGCCGCATGCTCCCGGACTGAAAAAATACGAAAAAATTTGCAGCGTCGACATTTATCGTTTCAGGTATTTCTTTCCTGCCCGTTTTCAGACTCTTTGCTATCAGGGTGGGGTGGCAGGAAATTTGAGGAAATCGAAATTCAGGGCCTTGCAAATCCCCTTTTTCGCACTGGCCGAGGCTGTGGCCTTATTTGGCCGGGCCAGGCGCGGTAGTTATGATCTTATCCATTCCCATTGGCTGATACCGCAGGGTTATATCGGCCAAAAAATCGCGAAATGGTATGCATTGCCGCATATTGTTTCTGTGCATGGTACCGATATATTTGGCTTTCGGCAGAGATTAATTTTGCCCTTTAAAAAGGCGGCGATTAAAAACAGCGCTGCCGTTATTGCCAACAGCAATGCGACAAAGGCGGAAGTGCAGAAAATATACCAAAACGACAATATTCCCGTAATTCCCACCGGTACAACACCGCGTGATGAAAAGCTCACTTCCAGCCTGAGCCGTCGCGATTTCTGTAACGATGACTGCCGCCTGATCGTGTTTCTCGGCCGTCTGGTCGAAGAAAAGGGGCTTGAATATCTGATACGAGCGTTGCCGATGATCAGAGAAAAACAGGATGTCAAATTACTGGTAATTGGGGATGGCCCCGAGCGTCAAACTCTGGAAAATCTGGCTCGAGAATTGTGCGTTGACGATGACATAATATTTACTGGCGCCGTCTCTCACGTCCGTATTTACGATTATTTGTCGCTGGGTGATTTTTTTGTCGGCCCATCCATTTCACTCAAAAGCGGCGGGGTCGAGGCGCAGGGCAACACTTTTATCGAAGCGATGTTTGCAAGATTGCCCGTTGTAGCCAGTGATATTGGCGGCATTTCCGATGCCGTCATCCATGAACATACCGGGCTGCTGGTTAAGGAAAAGTCACCTGATGAAATCGCTGCCGCCGTGCTGCGCCTGCTGGATGACCCGTCACTGGCAAAAAAACTGGCTGAGAACGGGCATAAACACGCCCACGCCTTTTTTTCGCGTTACAGCACCGCACAAAAAATCAGCGCCCTTTATCGGAATATCCTTGGCAAACGGGGTGATTCCTGATTATAAATTAAAGAGTGTATTTTTTAGAAATTTCAGAACCATTAAACCAATCCATGCAGCAACCACAATTCCATGAACAAATGGACTGGGGAAAAGCCAGTCTTGTCGGCCTTACCTTATGTTTACGGAAGGGGTTATCAATAAGGCGATTGAGCGGCACATCCTTTACGTTGCGGCATTTTTGAAGAAAGAGACATAAATGACTCAGGATTTTCAGGGTAAATATATTTGCATTATCGCTTC
>QJWF01000252.1 GCA_003235435.1 Nitrosomonadales bacterium | reverse complement strand
CCGATGACGATTCCATTGGTGGACATCTGCTTCATCTGCTGCACGGTACGACTCCAAAATCATCCTGGGTGCGCGCGATGCACACTTCGCTGATTCTGTATGCCGAGCACGAGTTCAACGCATCGACGTTCACCGCGCGGGTCATCGCAGGCACCAATTCCGACCTGTATTCCTGCATCACCGGTGCGATCGGTGCGCTGCGCGGTCCCAAGCACGGCGGTGCCAACGAGGAAGCATTCCGCATCCAGAGCCGTTACAAGAATGCCGACGAAGCCGAAGCCGACATCCGCGAGCGCGTGGCACGCAAGGAGATCGTGATCGGTTTCGGCCACCCTGTCTATACAATCTCCGATCCTCGCAACGAAGTAATCAAGCGTCTGGCTAAAGGGCTGGCCGAGGAGAAAGGCGAGATGAATTTGTTCGACATCGCCGCGCGCCTTGAATCCGCGATGTGGGACATGAAAAAGATGTTCCCCAACCTCGACTGGTTCTCCGCGGTCTCGTATCACATGATGGGCGTGCCGACCAACATGTTCACGCCGCTATTCGTGATCTCCCGCGTCACCGGCTGGGGCGCACACGTGATCGAACAGCGTGCTGACGGCAAGATCATCCGTCCCAGCGCGAATTACATCGGACCGGAGAATCTGGCGTGGATACCGATTGATAAGCGTTGAGGTTATGAAATGAGTGCCAATGTGGAAATGAACACCCGTCCCCCACCCGACCAGGTGCTGGTGGACATCGCGCAATATGTCTGCCGCATGGACATCAAATCGGCGGAAGCCTACGACACAGCGCGCAACTGCCTGATCGACACGCTGGGCTGCGGCCTGCTGGCGCTGCGCTTTCCCGAGTGCACCAAGCATCTCGGCGCACTGGTGCCTGGCACCACGGTGCGCAACGGCGCGCGCGTGCCCGGCACGTCGCATGAGCTCGATCCGGTGAAGGCCGCATGGGACATCGGCGCGATGATCCGCTGGCTGGATTACAACGACACTTGGCTGGCTGCGGAATGGGGACATCCATCCGACAACCTGGGTGGCATCCTCGCCGTGGCCGATTACCAGTGCCGCTGCCGTATCGCCGATGGCAAGGCACCGCTGACAATGCGCGACGTATTGACCGCGATGATCAAGGCACACGAGATACAAGGCGTGCTGGCGCTGGAAAACAGCTTCAACCGCGTCGGTCTCGATCACGTCGTACTGGTCAAGGTCGCATCCGCCGCCGTGGTGACACGTATGCTGGGCGGCACCGAGGAACAGGTGATAGCCGCGCTGTCGCAGGCTTTCGTCGACGGACAATCATTGCGCACCTACCGCCATTCGCCCAACGCCGGCTCGCGAAAATCCTGGGCGGCGGGCGATGCCACATCGCGCGCTGTGCGTCTCGCTATGATCACGTTGGCCGGCGAGATGGGCATCCCCGGCGTGCTGACCGCGCCGCAGTGGGGGTTTTACGATGTGCTGTTCTCGAAGACCAACAAGGACCAGAAATTGAAACCGGAAGATCAGCGCCGCTTCAGCCTTAAGCAACCCTATGCCAGTTACGTGATGGAGAACATTTTGTTCAAGATTTCTTTTCCGGCCGAATTCCATTCGCAGACCGCATGCGAAGCGGCGGTGCGTCTGCATCCGCAGGTGAAGGATCGCTTGAATGACATCAGCAGGATCGTGATCCACACCCACGAGTCCGCTATCCGCATCATCTCCAAGGTCGGCCCTCTGTCGAACCCGGCGGACCGCGACCACTGCATACAATACATCGTGGCGGTGCCGCTGGCGTTCGGTGATCTGGTCGCGGAAAATTACGAGGACAGTTTTCATGCGGCCAATCCGATCATCGATGAACTGCGCGAAAAAATGCAGATCGTCGAAGAGCCGCGCTACAGTCGCGAATATCTGGAAGCGGACAAGCGCTCGATCGCCAACGCAGTCCAGGTGTTCTTCAAGGACGGCAGCAGCTCCGAAAAGATAGAGGTGGAATTCCCGATCGGCCACCGCCGCCGCCGTGCAGAGGGGATCCAGGTACTCGAGCAAAAATTCCTGAGCAATCTGCGCACGCGCTTTCCCGAACACCGCTGCCAGCAGATCATGACGTTGTGCCTGGATAAGAGCAAACTGGAAACCACGCCTGTGAGTGAGTTCATGGAGATGTTCATAATCAACTGAGAAATATCTAATACATACCAAAACCATTGTTCTTGTAGGAGCGGGCCATGCCCGCGAAATTTTCTCTTCATATTGTCGCGTGCATGACACGCTCCTGCAGAAATTGGTTTTCTCTTGACTCATGACAGAAAAGCCTGACAACAATGAGGAGGAATCGCGATGAGCTATCAGACAGAATACGACCAATCGATGAAGGATCCGGAAGGCTTCTGGCGCAAGCAAGCCGAAGCGCTGGAATGGTTCAGGTTCCCCAAGCAGATACTGTCGTTCGACGATGACGGTCTAGGCTACTGGTTCTCAGACGGCGAGATGAACACCGCCTACATGGCGCTGGACCATCACGTGAAGAACGGGCGCGGCGATCAGACCGCGCTGATCTACGATTCGCCCGTCACCGACACCAAATCGCGCTATACCTATGCCGAACTGACCGATGCCGCGGCACGCACTGCCGGCATGCTGGCAGACATGGGCGTGGAAAAAGGCGACAGGGTCATCATCTACATGCCCATGATCCCGGAAGCGGTCATCGCGATGCTGGCAGTGGCGCGACTGGGGGCGATCCATTCAGTCGTGTTCGGCGGATTTGCGCCGCCGGAACTTGCTGTGCGCATCGACGATGCAAAGCCGAAGCTCATTCTCACAGCTTCCTGCGGCATCGAGATCAAGCGTGTGGTGGAATACAAACCGCTGATCGACCGCGCTTTCGAATTGGCCAAACACAAACCGCAGAGCTGCATCGTGTTCCAGCGTCCGCAAGCCGCCGCGACGATGGTCGCGGGGCGCGACCACGACTGGAAATCCCTACTGGCCAAATCCAAACCGGTGGGCTGCACGCCGGTCAAGGGCAGCGACCCGCTGTACATCCTCTACACTTCAGGCACCACCGGCAAACCCAAGGGCGTGCTGCGCGAGAATGGCGGTCATGCGGTGGCGCTCAAATACAGCATGAAGGCCATCTACAATGTCGAGCCTGGCGATGTGTACTGGGCTGCATCGGACGTGGGCTGGGTGGTAGGCCACTCATATATCGTATACGGTCCCCTGCTGCATGGATGTACCACGATAGTGTATGAGGGCAAACCGATTATGACCCCGGATGCAGGCGCATTGTGGCGGGTTATTTCGGAATACGGCGTAAAGGCCTTCTTCACCGCGCCGACCGCGTTCCGCGCGGTGAAGAAGGAAGATCCCCAGGCTGCGCTGATGAAGAAATACGACCTGGGCAAATTGCAGGTCATCTACTCCGCAGGGGAACGGCTCGACCCGCCTACCGAAGCATGGCTCACCGACAATAGCGGAAAACCGGTGGTGGATCACTGGTGGCAGACCGAGACAGGTTGGGCGATCACCGCAAATTTGCAGGGAATCGAACCGATGCCGATCAAGCCCGGTTCTTCCACCGTGCCGGTCCCCGGCTACAATCTTCAGGTACTCGATGAGAACGGGAACCAGGTTCCGCGCGGCACACAGGGTTACATCGCGCTTAAACTGCCGCTGCCGCCCGCCTGCCTGAATCATGTCTGGGGCGACGAAAACAAATTCCGCGAAAGCTATCTGACCTTCCTGCCCGGTTACTACACCAGCGGTGACGGCGGCTATATCGATGAGGACGGCTATGTGTTCGTGATGGGACGCGTGGACGACGTGATCAACGTCGCCGGACATCGGTTGTCCACCGGCGAGATCGAGGAAGTGATCGCCACCCATCCTGCGGTGGCGGAATGCGCTGTGATCGCGCGCGACGACGCTCTCAAGGGCCAGGTCCCGATGGGATTGGTGGTTCTCAAATCCGGCGCAAGCATTGCCGAGGGGGACCTGCAACAACAATTGATCACCCGCATACGCGAGACCATCGGCGCGATCACCTGTTACAAGGACACCGTGATCCTGGCCAGACTGCCCAAGACCCGGTCCGGCAAGACGCTGCGAAAGACCCTGGCCAATATCGTCAACGGCAAGGAATACATGGTGCCGTCGACCATCGATGATCCGGGTGTGATACCGGAGATCGTCGAATTGCTGCACAAAAAGAAAATGGTTGCCTGAAACGGAGTGTTATTGAAATAAAGAGAATCTCCATAAACTCGACTAAATGCAGCCAAATTCCAGCACTGCAAGAATTATCTGCATTTAACCTGGTTAAAAAAACAAGGGTGCATCGATGTGCACCGATCAAGGATATACAGGTGCACGCCTTGTTTGTTTGCAAGAGTTCACTAGAAGCAGAGAAGTTTTTTGACCTCGCGTAAACCCATATGGCGTTATCAATGCAGACAAGCCGGACATCGTAATAGCTGACCGGTGAATAAGGGCCCGCGGAATACTGAGACATAACCCTTTAGGGTCATATGCGCAATTGATTTAAGTCAATTGAAGCATTTCTCCTACTGCTAGCATGTATTTGTTCAATGATTGTTCTGCGCGTTGCTGTTTCCCTCATTGAAATACCACCTGACTAATTGCCGAATACCACGGATACCGACCGCATACAACCCCATGAAATACAACCCGGAAAGCAGGATGCTGGAATTCAAGTCCGATGCGGAGATTTCAGAATTTCACGATCAGCTGACAGGACTTATGCGCGTAGCCATGAGCGGGGTCGGCAATACGGGTACCAGTGAGGATGAGGGTTCGAAACTGACGATGGACTTCTTCAAGCGTTATTCCGTTTTGACAGACACGCTGAAACATTTGCGCGCTCACCTCCCGCGAAGCATGGGCAGGTAATTATCCTGAAAGCTTGGGCCGGCTTGGTCAGATTATATGAATTGATCAAAGTGGTTTTCGGAAATTTTTAACAACAAAAATATAAGGAGTTGTCATGAATAAGGAAGTGAATTCCAGGCGGTCATTTTTCAAAGTCGCGGCTGCGGCGGTTGGCGTGGTTGCAGCTGCTGTTGGCACAAAAAATCTGATATCAAAGACCTCTGTGTCGGCTGGCGGTACAAATGAAAAGTATGCGGCTGATGTGCTTTCGCAGGAAAAGGCCGTGAAGTCGAATCAGCTAGTCCTGATGACCGACGAAGAGAAAAAACGGCGGCTCGATGAATTGCTGAATCTTCATTACCAGGAAATTGCATAGGATTCTGTTACTTACCATCTGTTGTTGGAGGCAGTCATGTCGGAAGGAAAAACTGGAGAATCGAAGGGGGCGAACGATATACAAGGCCGCCGCGAATTTTTGAGGAATGTGTGTGTTTCGAGCGCTGCTGCGCTTGTGCCGGCGCCTGCACCAGCACGTGCCATTGCCGATGCGGCCAACCCGGATGCAGATGTAACCGTCGCGGAATTCTTCCAGGGACACTTCCTGCTGATGTCCGACGATGAAAAAAAGGAGGCCATTGCACGGCTTGAGAAGCGTTATTCCGCGCAATACCGGAAAAAAACGACGGTTTCCAATACGGAAGCGCCGGACGGTGTGCTGTTCGGTTATGCACTGGACATCTCGAAATGCATCGGATGCCGGCGCTGCGTTCATGCCTGCGTGAAGGAGAACAACCAGTCACGCAATGATCCGGAAGTCCAGTGGATACAGGTGATGAAGATGCCGAAAGGGAATATCGCCTTTACCCCAGAAAATCTGGAAAAGGGTTATCCCGAAAAGAGCGAGTTCGGCGATTACGGGGTGCAGGTCGGCGGGAATGCGTACAAGACGGCCGGCCTTTCCACCGAGGATGCACAGAACTACTACAACGACGATCTCGTGCCCGACCGGGACTACTTCTACATGCCGGTA
>QJWF01000192.1 GCA_003235435.1 Nitrosomonadales bacterium | reverse complement strand
ACGCGAATTGGCAAAGCTCTACTGCGCACTTCGTTATGGCAGATCCCAAGATGAGGAGGCACGGAGCGAGTTCATTCAACGTAGTTCTGCGCTGAAAACCTGAGCCTGTATAATCCGCGCCAATTAAACTGATATAGACTTTTATGTTAATCACCCGCCGCCTGGAATTCGATGCCGGACACCGTATCCCGAATCACAAAAGCCAATGCAAGCATCTGCATGGCCATCGCTATGCCATCGAGATCACCCTGTCCGGCGATGTGATCACTGACGAAGGCCTTTCCGAACTGGGCATGGTGATGGATTTTTCCGACGTCAAACATATCGCGAAAACAAGTCTGGTGGACGCCTGGGATCACGCCTTCCTGGTATATCGCGGGGACAAAGCGGTGTGCGATTTTCTGGCAAGCCTGCCCGATCACAAGACAGTTATCCTCGATGTCGTTCCCACCGCGGAGAATCTCGCGCAGGTCGCCTTCGGAATTCTCGATCCTGCCTATCAGGACACCTATGGCAATCACCTGCGTCTTGAGCAAGTGCGCCTGTACGAGACCCCGAACAACTGGGCGGACTGCGTGCGCGACAGATAGTTTTCAGTAGTATTTCTGGACATGCCTTGCTGCATGGTTCAAAATGCGCGGCCACCGAGGGCTGGCTGTCCCAATGGGATGCAATTTTCTATGCGGCACAGCTGCATGAAAATGGTCAAAGCGGTTGAAGGCACTGGTTTTGACAACACGCCCGCATAGCGGACTTGTTGCGGTGCAGGCTCATATTGGCGTAGCCAATGTGAAGCCGGAACCACAACAGGTTGCGGGCTTGTTGCGGCGTAGACTAACCTTCAGGTTATGTCGGAGCCAAAACCAGCAAGGTTGTTAAAATACTGAAAATTTCTGGAGGGCTGGCCGAGCGGTTGAAGGCACTGGTCTTGAAAACCAGCAAGGGTTTACCCCCTTCGTGAGTTCGAATCTCACGCCCTCCGCCATTTCCCTGTTTCCTTCACGATTGAAACTTTTTCGCCGCTTCGCTACTCTTATCACTCGTTGTCGCAATATTTGCTTAACACAGGAGACTACAGATGCAGATTCAAACCATAACCCAAGCCGGTTCGCTTGCAGCGGAACAGAACAAGGTTCTGCGCAACACCTACATGATGCTGGCGTTGACGATGATTCCGACAGTTATCGGTGCGTTCGTCGGCATGTCGATGAGTTTCGCGTTCATGGCACAAAGCCCGATCATGAGCTCCCTGCTGATGTTCGGTGCGATGATCGGCATGATGTTCGCTGTGACCGCGCTGCGCAACAGCGTGTGGGGCGTCGTTGCCCTGCTGGGCTTTACCTTTGTGGCCGGCGTGTTCCTCGGCCCTATCCTGCAAGTGGCACTGCACTTGAAGAACGGCGCCCAACTGATCGGCCTTGCGGCCGGCGGCACTGGAATAATCTTCTTCAGCCTGGCGACTCTGGCCACCGTCACCAAGAAGGATTTCAGCTTCATGGGCAAGTTCCTGTTCATCGGGCTGATCCTGCTGATCATCGCTTCGCTGGCGAACCTGTTCTTCCAGATTCCCGCGATGTCGCTGACAATCTCCTCGATCGCCGTGCTGATCTTCTCGGCCTATATCCTGTTCGACGTCAGCCGCATCGTGCATGGCGGCGAGACCAATTATGTGATGGCGACGCTGGGGCTGTTCCTGAACATCTATAACCTGTTCATCAATCTGTTGAGCCTGTTGATGGCGTTCGCCGGAGAGCGCGACTAAAACCTGCTGCGCGGTTATCTCTGCACCGAACAAAAAAGGCGACCTTCCGGTCGCCTTTTTACATCCTCAGGATTTCGGCTTGCGCTGGTCAGGACGCAGTCTCGGTCCCAGCAGCGTTTCTGCGGTATCGGCATCCACCGGATTGTCCCCCCCGTCCACCAATGGCTGCTCGTAGTCATTCCACCCGCGCACGCCGGTCTTCAGCGAGACCACCCTGGTGTAGCCCATGCTCAACAATACATCCGCTGCCAGGACCGAGCGCTTGCCTGAACGGCACACCACCACGATTTCCAGTTCCCGCCCGGCCGCAAGAAACGGAATGGTCTCGTCATAATCCCATTCGCAGGATTGCTCAAGCACACCGCGCGGAACGTTGATCGAACCGGGGATATGAAGCATCGAGAATTCCGCCGGTTCGCGCACATCGAGCAATACCGGCTTGCCTCCGCCGGCAAGCATCCTGCTCAAGTCCCATGGCATAAGTTCTTTCACGCGCTTTAGCGCCTCCGCAACCAGGTCATCGTAACTCTTCATCATGAGGTTCCTTTGTTCTTCATTGCCGTTCAAACAAGGCAATCGATTCCACGTGCGAAGTGTGCGGGAACATGTTCATCACGCCGGCAGCCTTGAGCGTATAGCCGTTGACCTGTACCAGCACCGCTGCATCACGAGCCAATGTCGCGGGATTGCAGCTCACATAAACGATGCGTTCGGGCGCGATCTCCGGCGAGATGGACTTCACCAATTCGATCGCACCATCGCGCGGCGGATCAACCAGCCATTTGTCGAATCTTCCAAGTTGCGCCAGATTTTTTTCATCCACCGCGAACAGGTTCATCGCCTGGAACCGTGTATTTCCGGACAAGCGATTGTATTCTGCATTCTGCATCGCGCGCTTCACCAATGTCTCGCTGCCTTCGATTCCTGTCACCTGTGCGCCGCTGCGCGCGATCGGCAGCGTGAAGTTGCCCAGGCCGCAAAAGAAATCCGCGATGCGTTCATCCGGTTGCGAATCAAACAACCGTATCGCCCGGCTCACCATCACACGATTCAGCACACTGTTCACCTGGGTGAACTCGGTCGGCGCGAACGGCATGATGATATCGAATTCGGGCAAGCTGTAGGCAAGCGGTGGCGCCTCCAGCGGATGGAACGGGGCAGCGGTATCCGGTCCGCCGGGTTGCAGCCAGAACTGAATCTCGTATTTGTCGGCAAAGGCGCGCAACGCAGTTTCGTCTTTGCTGTTCGGCGGCTCCAGAACCCTTAATACCAGCACATCCACCTCCTCGCCGACTGCCACTTCGATCTGCGGCAAGCGGTCGCGGATCGACAGACTGTCAATCAATTCAGCCAGCTGCGTCAAGAGAGCGGCGATCTTCGGCGCAAGGATCTCGCAGTGCTGCATGTCGGCGACGAAGCTGCTGCGTTTCTCGTGAAAGCCCACCAGCACCTTACCTTTCTTGATCACATACCTGACCGAAAGCCGAGCACGTTCGCGATACCCCCACGGCAGTCCGTAAATCGGTGCCAGCATGGTTTCCGCCTTGACCTTGCCGATGTGCCAAAGGTTGTCTTCGAGGATGCGCTGCTTGACCGAGACTTGCGCGCCGAATTCAAGATGCTGCATCGAACATCCGCCGCACACGCCAAAGTGTATGCACCGAGGCTGGACGCGCATCGAAGATGATTTGTGTATCTGCGTGACTTGCGCCTGCTCAAACGTTGGCTTCTTGCGATATGAGCTGTAGCTGACTGTCTCGCCGGTCAGGGCGCCCTCGATGAAGATCACCTTGCCGTTGTCGTGGGCGACACCGCGGCCTTCCTGGTCGAGGGATTCAACGAGTACGGAATTCATTAATATCCATAGAAAAGAGGGGTTACCCCCTCTCCATTGAAGGGAGAGGGCAAGGGAGAGGGTGAAATTTTCCACCCCCCTCTCCCCCGCCCCTCTCCCACGATGGGAGAGGGGTTCAAGAAGTCTGCCATGCGGCCAAAAATTCGCGCCAATGATCCTGATCGAGTTTGCCAAGCTCGGCACGCACCAGATCGCATTCCTTTTTGAATCGCGCCCGGGTCAGCACGCCGCGCATCATCTGAAAACGCGCGAAAACCAGATAGGTGTTCGCCACGTCGGTTTCACAATAGTTGCGGATCTCTTCGAGCCTGCCCTGCTGGTAACACTCCCACACCTTGCTGCCATCCATGCCCAGTTTGCCTGGGAAACCGATCAGCTTGGCCAGTTCATCCAGCGGCGCGTTGGCGCGCCCGGAATACATCGCCAGCAGGTCCATCAGGTCGAGATGGCGCGAATGATAACGGCTGATGTAGTTGTTCCACTTGAATTCCTTGTCATCCTCGCCCTGGTCCCAGTAGCGCGCGCACTGCACGCCGTGGATCAGGCCGCGATAGTGCAGCACCGGCAGGTCGAAGCCGCTGCCGTTCCATGACACCAGTTGGGGCGTGTATTTTTCGATGCCGTCGAAAAAGCGCTGGATGATGCTGCCCTCGTCCTCATGTAAATCCCCCAAAGACCAGACACGGAAATTGTCGCCCTCGCGCAATGCGCAAGAGATCGCCACCACGCGCTGCAGATGATGCGGCAGAAAATCGCTGCCGGTCTTTTGGCGGCGCAGCTGGAAAGCCATTTCCGCCACTTCGGCATCGCCGACGCGCTCATCCAGTTCATGCAAGGCCCGCAATCCGGAGATGTCAGGTACGGTTTCGATGTCAAACACAAGGATAGGATTCATGTAGCGCGGCCCTGATAGATTACGCTAACCGAGAAGGTCTTCCTTGAATCTTTTCTGGATAGCCTCCACTTCGTCGCGGCATTTGATCAATGCGGCCACACAGTCCTCATCGAGTTTGCTGCCGGCAATGGACTGCATGAACTCGAACGCCTTGTCGTTGCTCCATGCTTCCTTGTACGGACGAATGCTGGTCAGGGCGTCGAACACATCCGCGACAGCGACGATCTTGGCCTCCGGCGGGATATCTTCATTCATCATCCCGTTATAACCGCTGCCGTTGAGCGCTTCGTGATGATAAAGCGCGATATTGCGCAGGATTTCGGCATGCGGAAATTCATTCAATCCAAGATTGCTCAGCATCGTGTCGATGATCTCGCCGCCTTTCGCCGCATGGGTTTTCATGGTGTCGAATTCCGCTTGCGTGAGCGTGCCCGGCTTGAGCAGGATGGCGTCTGATATGCCGATCTTCCCGATGTCGTGCAGCGGGGAAAACAGGAAGATATGCTCGACGAGTTCATCGTTGAGTTCATATTTCTTTGCCACCTCCCGAGCGATCAGGCGCGCATAATTGGACATCCGGTCTAGGTGTGCGCCCGTCTCAAAATCGCGGTGCAAGGTGATATTCGCGGCAGTCTTGACGATCGCATACAGGCTTCGCGATGTCGACATGTTATGGATCACCAGCAGGGACAACAGGTGGCCCACCATATCCAGGTAATGCAGAACGGTCTCGACAAAGACGTCCTTCTTGCGCGAATTGAAGAACAAGAATCCGAAAAACTCCCCGTTCTGGAACATCGGCATGGTATAGCTGGATCGATACTTCAATTCTGACAGTCGGCGAGCATGCTCCGCCTTGACGTTGCTGAATATATCAAGGTCGTTCACCACCCGTGGACGGCCCACCTTCAGGATCTCCATCATCGAAGCGGAATCAGAAAGCTTGGCCGAATACAGGGACAAGGGGTTCTCATCTCCGCTGCTGTGCACAAATGTCTTCAGCAAATCCGTTTTTTGATCATAGATCGCCACTGAAATGCGGTCGATGAAATCAAAACGGTCTTTCAGCAAGCCATGGACGTAGGATATTTTTTCCGGCAAAGGCAATTTGCCGTTCAATGCTGCAAGGACATCCTGATGTTCGAACATGGGAGAAGCGGCTCCGATAAAGCACCTTGAACGGAGTTTATCCAATCTGCGCCGCGGGTCAACAAATTAATACAGGATTCCCGCGGCTTCCGCGGGTAAGCCTGTGTAATGATCAGTTAATCTCCGTTTTTGGTGAACTGACCTGCACTCATTCATAGTACCGGATGGCAACAAATGCCGATATTTTTTTCCCTTGATAGATGAAAATTATGACCAAGCTGTGCGGTGCAAACGAAGCACAGCGTAGTTTGTATGC
>QJWF01000223.1 GCA_003235435.1 Nitrosomonadales bacterium | reverse complement strand
TCATTCCGGCGTTATCCAACGCCGGAGAGGCATTGTGTTTTTTCCCTGTTAGAAATTATTGGAGGGGGTAATGGCAACTGGCAAGATTTGCGTTGTAGTCGTGTCTGGTTCACTTGAGCGTCTTCAAATGGCGGCGATGGTGGCTTCGGTAGGCGCTGTGAGCGGGCAGGAGGTACTTGTATTCCTCTCGATGAACGCGCTTCCACATTTCGTCAAGGGACGCACTGTCAAAGTGCCGCATGAAGGCGAAATGGGCGCACTGATGGCGGGAAAGAAAGTGCCGGAATTCAAAACGCTGTTCGAACAGGCAGTCGAGCTTGGCGATGCAAAAATCTATCCGTGCTCGATGGCCATGGATATTCTCGGCGTGGAGCAACAGGATCTTGAAAGTTACCTTACCGGTGCGACAGGTTTGACCAAATTCCTTGATGATGCCCGCGACGGACAAGTGTGGACTTTTTGATAATCGGAGAACAGCAAAATGGCGGAAAAAAAGATTGTTGACGGTCGCGGAAGCTTTTGTCCGGGCCCACTCATGGAACTGATCGTAGCATTGAAATCATCCCAGATCGGCGACGAACTGGAGGTTCTTTCGACCGACAAGGGATCTGCAAATGATATTCCCGAGTGGGTGCGCAAGGTCGGGCACGAATACATCTCCACGACCGAAGACGGGGGCGTGTGGCATATAACGATACGCAAATCAAAGTAAAGCAATTTCGTGGTTTAACGACTGATAAGGAGGAGAAGAAAAATGAAAATCCTGATTGTTGGTGGCGGGATGGGCGGCACGATTCTGGCAAACAACCTAGCGCGGCGCCTGACAAATGAGCTCAAGTCCGGCAAGACAATCATCACGATGCTGTCAGCTTCTGACAAGCATATGTACCAACCCGGTCTGCTTTACCTGGCGGTCGGGCGCATCACTCCCGACGAACTGTACCGCGACCAGGCCAGCCTGCTCGAACCCGGTATCAAGTTCCATGTCGATCCAGTCGAGGAATTCAAGCTCGACAACAACCAAGTGAAGACCAAAAGCGGCAAGATATTCGATTACGACATCATGGCGATTGCCACCGGTTCTCGAATGTTCCCAGAAGGCATCCCCGGAATGGTGGAAGGTGCCGAGACATTCTATACCGAAGAGACCGCACTGAAGATGTTCAAACGCCTGCAGTCGTTTGAAGGCGGCAAGGTGGTGATCACGGTCGGCGTACCGCACAAATGTCCGATGGCACCGCTGGAAATCACCTTTATGCTGCACGATTATTTCAAGGACCGTGGCATGGCCGACAAGGTGCAGTTGCACTACACCTATCCGATCGGACGCGTACACAGCCTGGAGAACGTTGCCAAGTGGGCAGCACCGGAGATGGACAAACTGGGAATCAAATATGACACGTTCTTCAATATCAAGGAAGTTGACGCAAAGAACAAGCTGCTGAAGAGCGAAGAAGGTGCCGAGATCAAATATGATCTGCTCGTCACCATCCCGACCCACAAGGGAATGGAAGTGCTCGAAAAGAACGGGCTTGGCCAAAACGGCTGGCTCCCGACCAACCGTACCAAATTGAACCTTGAAGGCCGCGACAATGTGTTCGTTCTGGGCGATACCACCAACATCCCGATCAGCAAGGCAGGTTCTACGGCACATTTCGAGGCTGACACGCTGGGCGAGAATATCGCCGCAATGGTCAAGATGGGCTTGCCGGTGCGCGAATACGACGGCAAGGTTTTCTGTTTCATCGAAGCCGGCAAAGATCGCGCGACCTATGCCATGTTCGACTATCAGAATCCTCCTGATCCCAAGGCACCGACCAAGGCGGTACATTGGTTCAAGATGGCCTACAACAAACTCTACTGGATTTCCGCGCGCGGACTCTTGTAACCGGGAGGCTTGCCATGAAAACTGAATCCAATGAAGAAGGGGTTGTCGTTCAGCATGAAGTTCAGCGGGTGATCGCCGCCGCAAAGGATGCGATGACTGACGAAATGGTCGGGCGTCTCGCAGGTTCCGCTGCCGAAGCGCTCGATCTGGTTGACCAGGTAGGCAGGGCAAATCTGGCCAAGGCTATTCCGAAACTAGCCGAAATGGTGAACAACGGCGATCTGGAACGTTTATCGCAACTGGCGCGCGTCTATCATGCTTCGCAGGATGCGCTCACCGATGAGATGGTCGGCCGTCTGAGTTCTGCTATGGGAGAAGGGTTGAGCTTGCTCGACCAGGTGAACCGTTCCGGCCTGGAAAAGGCCTTGCCCACGATCTCGCGAATGGTTGCCGACGGCGACCTGGAAAGGCTCGCGCAACTCGCACGGGTGTACAGTTCCGCCCAGGATGCGCTCACCGATGAGATGGTCGGCCGTCTGGCGGAAACCGTCGGGGAAAGCTTGTCGTTGCTTGACCGGTTTAACCGCGGCGGCGCAGGCCGGCTGGTGGAAATGCTGGCTCAGATGCAGTCTACTGGCGCACTGGAGCGGATCTCCAATACGCTGCCGAACCTGCTGGAACGGCTCGATATGGTAACGGGACTATTCAACTGCCTTGAAGAAGCAGCAACCGAGAGCGGCAAGAAACCGGCTGCCGGAGGAATCGGGAGCCTTTGGCGTATTATGAAGGATGAAGAAACTGTGCGATCTCTGCAGTTCCTGTTGAGCGTAAGCAAAAAAATGCAGGAGAAATGTGCTGCAAAGCACACATAACCTTTGAAAAGGGCCAACCTGATGAACGGCAGCAGGATCTTCTCCTGCTGCCGTTTTGCATGTTATTGCAATTTTTAAGTATGAATTCTGCAAAATCTTCTGGCTATAAAATAAGTTTGCGGCTCTAATTAATTCATTTACAGGACTTCGTTTGATCTATTGCATAAGCGTCTTGGCACCCGAGAACTGTCAACGTATAATGCACGCCGTCTTCTTCAATCACGCGCGACAGTTCAAGCGGTGATATTCCTCAGCAAGTGAACAGCGCAAATGCCACCATACACACGGCACGCAATATCGTTCAATTCCGGTATCAAGGTCAGCGTCGAACTCGACGCGCTTTCATGACCTAATGATACAAACAAGGAGTCCAGGAAAATCATGCAGGAAATATTCGGCTATTCCATTTTTGGCAATACGACCATCGACTACCTGACATCGCTCGGGATTTTCATCGGAGGGATGGTGGCTGTCTATTTGTTCAAGACTTATGTATTGAGGCGCCTGAAAAAATGGGCTGACTCGACCGAGACCTCTATTGATGACCTGTTCATCAAAATAATCGAGAAATCATTTGTTCCGTCAATCTATTTGGGAATCCTTTACTTATCACTGCATACGTTGACACTTTCGCCGGGTTTTAAACGCGGAATTGAAATCGTCGTAAGTGTCCTGGTCACGATACTTGCCGTAAGGGCGGTCTCTTTCGCGGTTAATTTCGGCCTTCAAGCAAGCCTGAAGGAATCACATGATCCGGAGCGCAGGGAAAAACAGCTCAAAGGGATACGCGCTCTCATCAACATTGTCATTTGGGCGATCGCGCTGATCTTTCTGCTGGACAATCTCGGCGTTAAGATATCGGCTGCTGTTGCAGGACTTGGGATCGGTGGTATTGCCGTTGCATTGGCTGCCCAGACGGTCCTTGGCGACCTTTTCAGTTACTTCGTGATATTTTTCGACAAGCCTTTCGAGATCGGCGATTTCATCGTCGTTGGCGACAAGATGGGTGTTGTCGAGTATGTAGGTATCAAAACCACACGAATCAGGGCTCTTTCAGGCGAGCAACTGGTTTTTTCAAACACGGATCTGACCAATTCGCGTGTTCATAATTTCAAGAAGATGGAGCGGCGCAGAGTGGTCTTCAAGCTGGGTGTGATATATCAAACGCCTTATGAAAAAATCAAAGCCATTCCAGAAATGGTTAAAGATATTATTGCTGCACAGGCAGATGCCGAATTTGACCGCGGACATTTTGCCTCCTACGGCGATTTCAGCCTGGATTTTGAATTTGTCTATTATGTAACCGGCGCAGACTACGCCAAATATATGGATATCCAGCAGGCCATAAATCTTGCGATCTTTGAAGTATTCGAGAAAGAAAAGATCGAGTTCGCATACCCGTCGCAAACTCTATTTGTAAACAAGGTAAATTAATCAGACAGGACGCCAGTCACCCCCGGCCATCGGCTGCGATTCATCGGGACACGCAGCCCAGAATTGTTCACTTCATCGAAAACCTGCATTTACTGTTTAACGACAGTCTCGTTCTCAATCTTGACCTTGTCACCGCCGACCAGATCTGGAAGCAAGGCTTGGCGGTAGATACGTTCTTCGCCCGACTCCATCTTCACAACTATATCGTAGCTCTTGGTTGTTTTCGCTTTTTTCTCGATCTTGTTGCCGGCGATCGCACCACCGACTGCGCCGGCTATCGTTGCCAAATCGCGCCCCGTGCCCTGTCCGACCTGGTTGCCCAGCAAACCGCCTACGACTCCTCCGCCGACAGCGCCCAAGCCTGAACCTTTGCCCTCAATTTCAACCTCGGTTACGGATATCACGGTCCCGCAATTTTCGCAAACGGCCCTTTTCATTGGCGGCGGTGGAGGTGGAAGTGTTGAAACCCCGTACTCCTTGTCCCTGGCTTTTGCCGCTGCAGCAGCTTTTTTGTTCGTTTCCTCAGCCGCGGCCTTGGCGGCTTCCTGCCTGGCCTTCTCCGCTTCCTGTTCCGCGATAATATCCTTTTTGGTTTCCGCGACAGCTTGCTCAACCAAGGCTTTGGTTTGAGCTGCGTTTTCCTCGCTGGAAGGCTTTGGCGAACATGCTGTGGTAACAGTTATTGTTGCCAATGCCATCAGGGTAGCGGCAACAACAAATTTTGTTTGGTTGTGGATTGACATGGTTTTCAAGTTATTTCCTTAGTGGATTTGTTTAGTCTGGTCAAAACGGAAATTCGACATGAAAAATATAAAATAATTCCTCAAATAATTTTATCGTCTCCATTAATCGATAATAAGGCGACATCGTTGTCGCAGGCATTTTGCACTTTTGGTAACTTCAGTCTGGATCATGGTCATTCAGCCGGTTTTCTATCTGTCGATCTGCGCGACAGGTGATAGGGAGTAGACCGGATCCGCCTCTCCGGCCTGGGCAGGAAGTTCTTCGCCAAGGTATGGAATAATGGCGTGGGACATATTAGCCGCGAGCATATTTTTGCGATGAATGCGGCGGCCATCAGCGGCAAAACCATTTCGTGGTTGTCTGTCATTTCGATGACGATGACAAAAGCGGTGATCGGGGCCTGGGTAACCCCGGCGAAGTAGGCAACCATGCCAAGGATGATCGCTGCGCCCTCCGGCACAGAAGTAAAGAAGTGCGCGATGTTGGAGCCGAATCCCGCTCCTGCGGAAAGTGTCGGCGCCATGATGCCTCCCGGTATGCCGCTGATATAGGTAACAATGGTGGCAATCATCTTCAGCAAGCCGTAGCTTTCCGGCAATGCAGCTTCTCCATCGAGCAGTGATTTCGCTTCGCTGTATCCGCTGCCGTAGGTGGTGTTGCCTGAAATCAGTCCTATCAGCGCCAGGATCAATCCGCAGACGGCCGCAAATGCGACCGGTTTTGCGCGCATCCATTCGCCCATGCTCCCCACCAGGCCCTTGTTGACTTCAATCAGCACGCGGCTGAACACTCCTCCCAACAAACCGCCCACGATGCCGCATATCAGGACCACATCCCACTCCCTGCCCCATTCAAGCGTTTCGGCAGTGTGCCCGAAATATGAATAGTTACCGAGCAGGGCAAGCGAAACTATACCGGCGATGATCACCGTCATGAGTATGGTTGTGCTGTTGTGTTCCTCGAAAGAACGGCTCATCTCCTCGATAGCAAACACGATCCCTGCGAGAGGAGTGTTGAACGCTGCGGCGACGCCAGCAGCGCCCCCCGCGAGGATCAGTCCTT
>QJWF01000028.1 GCA_003235435.1 Nitrosomonadales bacterium | reverse complement strand
GGAGGGGATATTTTGCTTATCGAGGATGCTGTTTACGCAGCCACATCCGGCAATGCATTCGAGGGTAAAATACGCGAGGCGCTGGGACGTTTCAAGGTCCATGTTTTGCAGCCTGATCTTGAAGCTCGCGGGCTTGCCGACCGCGTCATCACAGGTGTTTCACCCGTGGATTACGGCGGCTTCGTAGATCTGACCACTGCCAACAAAAACTGCCAATCCTGGCTTTAGCTTTCATCATATAAGGAGAATTACCATGGGTACCATTGAAGTCGGCGGAAAATCTTATGAAACAGACGAAGAGGGCTACCTCGTCAATCTTTCCGACTGGAATAAAGACGTCGCCAACTACATCGCTCAAACCGAGAATGTTGAAATGACTGATCAGCATTGGGAAGTCATCAATTTCTTGCGGGAGTATTTTGAAGAATATCAGATTGCACCTGCTGTTCGAGTGTTGACCAAGGCAATCGGAAAAAAACTGGGCGCCGACAAAGGCAACAGCGAGTACCTCTATGGCCTGTTTCCATACGGACCGGGCAAGCAGGCTTGCAAGATTGCAGGGTTGCCAAAGCCGACCGGTTGCGTTTAAACCCGGTTAGAGAGGTTTTTCAAGGACATCTCCATGACCAGCATCCTGTTCGCAATCCTGTTCTATTTTGCTACATTGATGTTTGTCGTGGGTACGTTCTACCGTATAGGAACTTATACCCGAACTCCGGCGCCGCTTAAGATACCCACCACACCGGCACCGATCACCAGCGGCGGAGTAGTGTTGCGCATGGTGCGGGAAGTGTTACTGTTTGAAAGCCTATTCAAGGCGAATCTCTGGACCTGGGCCGCGGGCTGGTTGTTTCATGCCAGCTTGGCACTTGTCCTGTTGCGCCACTTGCGTTATTTCACGGATCCCGTCTGGAACTGGGTGGCATTTATTCAACCATTTGGCATGTATGCAGGCATCACAATGTTGCTCGGTGTGGCTGCCCTGTGGGCGCGGCGTATTTTTGTCGAGCGTATCCGTTATATCTCCACTCCGTCCGATCACTTGATGCTGGCACTGTTCTTTGTGATCTCGTTATCGGGTTTGGTGATGGGTTTTGTTGATCATACCGACGTGGTTGCCGTAAAGGGATACGTGCT
The DNA here is from genome assembly GCA_003235435.1 of Nitrosomonadales bacterium. Taxonomy (GTDB): domain Bacteria; phylum Pseudomonadota; class Gammaproteobacteria; order Burkholderiales; family Gallionellaceae; genus Gallionella. The sequence goes on along the minus strand of QJWF01000028.1, from coordinate 18,432 downwards.
CGGATTGATGCATTTTGCCTGGTTGCATTCTGAAGTGCAGGCTTTGCCTTCCAGCATGGTTCTTTATATGCATCTTTTCATGGTGGCTGTACTTCTGATGATCTTTCCGATCAGCAAGTTGTTGCATGCCCCAGGCTTGTTCTTTTCGCCCAGCCGCAACCAGGTAGATGATCCGCGTGACAAACGCCATATCTCTGCATGGGCAAAACAATTGGAATCGGAGAGCTGAAATGGCGGATATCGCCGCTCCCGCCTATCGCGTGATTCCGATCATCCCAGCATTGAAACCGGGAGCTATGGAAGGCAGCGGGCCTTTTGTCGCGAACGACAAGATTCAGGAAGCGCTCGGTTTCCCCGGTCAGTTGGTCGAAGATTGGCATGATCGCGCGATCGCCAAGATGGGCGACTTGCTGAAAAAATACCGCTCTCTCAAGGTTTTCTTGGATGCCTGCGTGCATTGCGGGGCCTGTTCGGACAAATGCCATTACTTCATTGGTACGCAGGATCCGAAGAACATGCCGGTTGCGCGCCAGGACCTGATGCGCAGCGTTTACCGCCGCTATTTCACTTTGCCCGGCAAATTGTTTCCCAAACTGGTCGGCGCGCGCGATCTGACCCGCGATGTGCTGGACGAGTGGCACAATTATTACCACCAATGCTCCGAGTGCCGCCGCTGCTCGGTGTTTTGCCCGTACGGTATCGATACCGCTGAAGTTACGATGGCGGCCCGCGAGATCCTCGATTCGGTCGGATACGGGCAAAAATACGACAACGAGATCATCGGCAAGGTGCACAAGATCGGCAACAACCTCGGACTGCCGGGACCTGCGCTGCAAGACACGCTGGAAGGGCTGGAAGAGGATGTCAAGGATGCGACCGGTATAGATGTGCGCTTTCCGCTTGATGTGAAAGGTGCGGAAGTGCTGGTGATCACACCGTCCGCCGATTTCTTTGCCGAACCTCATATCGACAGCCTGGTTGGTTACGGCAAAGTTTTCCACGCTACCGGTACCAGCTGGACGCTTTCCTCGATGTCGTCCGAGGCGGCGAACTTCGGCATGTTCATCGGCAGTTACGAGCAGTTGCGCAAAGTCGCGCTGCGTATCCGTCAGGCCGCACTGGAACTCGGCGTGAAACGCATCGTGGTCGGCGAATGCGGCCATGCATGGCGTGTTGCCTACAGCTTCTGGAATACCCTGACCGGTGTCGGCGACGGAGCAGACCAGGATGACAAGTTCGCCTTGATGCTGCAAAAGCAGCTCGACCATCGCTACAAGCAACCCACGCATATCTGCGAATTCACCTGGGACATGATCGAACGGGGTGCGTTGTCATTCGACAAGGAGGCCAATGACAAGCACATCATCACCTTCCATGACTCATGCAATGTGGCACGGGGTTCGCGCATGGGAGATTATCCCGGTGGTCAGTTCGACATCCCGCGCAACATCATCAAGGCGGTTGCCAACCATTTTGTCGAGATGGATCCTGCTACCACGCACGAAAGGACATTTTGCTGTGGCGGTGGCGGTGGCTTGCTGACCGACGACTTGATGGATCTGCGCGTGAAAGGCGCGTTACCGCGCATGGAGGTGCTGCAACAGGCGGTCGACCAGCACGGCGTAAATTTCCTCGCGGTCATCTGCGCGATTTGCAAGACACAATTTTCCAAGGTGATGCCGTATTACGGATTTGACAGAAAAATGGTGGGCGGTGTGCACCAATTGGTCAGCAATGCGATCAGATTGGGCGAAAAATAATATTTATTTGGAGGCAGTGCAATGTCATCGACAGTCGAAACAACCCAGAAGCTCACATTCCGCCGGTATAAAGACGGCGACAACAAGATCCGCCGCTGGAATGAAAAAATATTCCAGGCCAGCCATACCTACAAATGCCCGACCTACATCCAGTCCACACCTCCGTGCCAGGGAAGCTGTCCCGCGGGCGAGGATATCCGCGGTTATCTGGCCATCGTGCGCGGCACGGAAAAGCCGCCGGTCGGAGCGGATGGCAAGCCGACGATGCCCTGGCAGGAATATGCCTGGCGCCGTTTGACCGAGGCAAATCCGTTCCCGTCTGTGATGGGCAGGGTCTGCCCTGCGCCCTGTGAAACAGGATGCAATCGAAATGCCCTGGAAGATCATGTCGGCATCAATTCGGTGGAACATTTCCTCGGGGAATATGCGATAGCCAACAACCTCGCATACCATACTGATGCAAAACCCACCGGAAAAAAAGTGGCCGTAATCGGCGGCGGCCCGGCCAGCCTTTCCTGTGCATATCAGCTCGCGCTGAAAGGTCATGAAGTGACCGTATTTGACGAGCATGAACATCTCGGTGGCATGATGCGCTACGGAATACCGGGCTTCCGTACCCCGCGCGAAATACTGGATGCCGAGATAAAGCGCATCATTGATTTGGGCGTAGAGAGAAGGATGAAATGTCGTGTCGGCACGGACATCACGCTGGAACAGATTCGCAAGGATTTCGATGCGGTTTTCCTCGGCATGGGTGCACAGGCGGGCCGGGCATTGCCCATTGCTGACAGCGTGGCGCCCAACGTGGTGACGGCTACTGCGTTCCTTAAGGCATTTAATGACGGACGTCTCCAGCATGTCGGCAAGCGCGTGGTGGTGGTCGGTGGTGGTGACACTTCGATCGACGTGGCCACTGTTGCACGGCGCCTTGGCCATCTGGAAGAATCCAAACCGACTGATTTCGAGCAGGCCATCACTGGACAGATCGCACACGATGTTGCGGAGATATCTGCAAAGCAGGGTGCTGAAGTTACGCTGACCTCGATCTTCGCCATCGACAAGATGCAAGCGAATAAGCACGAAATCGAGCAGGCACTCGCCGAAGGTATCGCGATACGCGGCGGCCTGGCACCGATCGGAATCGTGCGCGGCGCCGATAGTCGCGCGACCGCGTTGCGCGTTGTTAATTGCGAGGCCAAGCTGGCAGGCGGCAAACTGGAGATCAAAAACATCGAGGGAACCGAGCAGGATATCCCGGCTGATCTGATCGTGTCTGCAATCGGCCAGGCTGTGGACTTTACCGGACTGGAAGAATTCAACAACGGCAAAGGAGCGGTCACCGCTGATCGCAACTATCTGGTGACCGGCCAAAAGGGTGTGTTTGCCGGCGGCGATGTCATCCGACCGCATCTTTTGACCACCGCGATCGGTCACGGCTCCATTGCGGCGGACGGCATACACAATTATCTGCTGGGCAAGGATCTGGAAAAACGTCCCAAGATCGACGCACACCAGTTCGACCTGATGCGCAAGATGATGGAAAAGGGCCTCGAGGTCAAAGAGGTGCATGAACCATTGCGCGGCACTTGTGCCACCAACGTTGCGGTGCATAACTTCGATAACCGTTCCGATCGTTATGTGATCCCGCATGACAAGCTGTTCCTCGGACATTTTTCCATTGTCGCGCGCAATAAACGCAACGTTATAACCCTTAGTAAGGAATCCGCGCTGGGCAATTTTCAAGATCGTCTGGGAGTGCTCCCCGAGGCAGAAGCGGTAGCAGAAGCAAAACGCTGCATGAGTTGCGGCATGTGTTTCGAATGCGACAATTGCGTGGTGTACTGTCCTCAGACGGCCGTGTTCAGGGTAAAGAAGAATCAATCCACGCTCGGGCGTTATGTTGATACCGACTATAACAAGTGTATCGGTTGCCATATTTGCGCCGATGTGTGTCCGACGGGTTATATCCAGATGGGTTTGGGCGAGTAGTTACATGACCAGGTTGATCGCCCTGCTGTTGGCTCTATGCTGTTGTGCATCTGCAGGTGCGACGGAAAGCTATGGCCTGCCCAAGATAGATATAGGCAAGGGCGGTGAGTGTGTAAAAGACCCGAAGTGGATGCGCAAGAACCACATGCATCTGCTGTTTGAACAGCGAGATAAAACGGTGCACAAGGGTATACGCGATGAAAAACTCAGCCTTAAGAATTGCATCGAATGTCATGCCAGCACAAAGGATAACAGCGTGCTCGGACGTGCTGACAGTTTCTGTGAAGGCTGCCATCGCTATGAAGCGGTCAAGATCGACTGTTTCGAATGTCATTCCAGCAAACGAAGTTCCGCGATGGTGCAGAGAGATCATTAAATGAGCGACATTAATGTCCAGCGCAGACAATTTCTGAAAACCTCGGTCGGGGCAGCGGCGGTCGCGATTGCCCCGGGAATGCTGCTTTTCGACATGGCTCACGGCAAGACTGAGGCGGTCACTGGCAAGGTGCGCTGGGGGATGCTGATCGATACAGCGAATTGTGCGGACGGATGCAACGAGTGCGTGACCGCATGCAACAAGGAAAACGGATTGTCCGGCGGATTGAGTCCGACCGATTCGCAGTGGATCCGCAAGGTCGACCTCAGGGATAAACGCAGCGGACGTGAATTTTCGCTTCCGATGATGTGCCAGCATTGCGAGAATCCGCCCTGCGTGGACGTTTGTCCGACCGGATCCTCCTTCAAGCGCGCCGACGGCATCGTGCTTGTGGACAAGCATCTGTGCATTGGTTGCCGATATTGCATGATGGCCTGCCCATACAAGGCGCGTTCTTTCGTGCATGAACCGCTGCATGACCAGAAGCCCGATGTTCCCCGCGGCAAGGGCACGGTCGAAAGTTGCACGATGTGCGTACATCGCGTTGACAAGGGTCAGCAGCCCGCCTGCGCGGAAGCCTGTCCGAACAAGTCGATACTTTTCGGTAACCTGAACGATCCTGAAAGCGATATCTCCAAAAAGATTCGATCCGTTGCTTCAATTCAGATTCGCGCAGATCTTGGTTTGAATACCGGTCTCCGTTACCAGGGGCTATGAACCAAATGGCTAGCCATTCTCCTCTGCGGTTTAAAAACAGACTCTACTATGCGCTGCTTGCTGCCGGTGGTCTGATCGTGCTACTGGGACTGTACGCTGCGCACATGATGGAAACGCACGGTCATATCATAACCGGTATGAACAACCAGATCGTCTGGGGCGCCCCGCATGTATTTGCCATATTTCTGATCATTTCCGCTTCGGGCGTGCTCAATGTATCGTCCATCGGGTCGGTATTCAACAAGCCAGCCTACAAAGCCAGAGCGCCGTTGGCCGGATTGCTTTCAATTGCGATGCTGGCCGGGGGATTGACCGTGTTGATGCTGGACTTGGGCAGGCCGGAACGTATCATCGTTGCGGCAACCCACTACAACATCACCTCGGTATTTGCCTGGAACATCCTGCTTTACTCGGGCATGTTCGCTGCGGTGGTCGTGTATCTGTGGACCATGATGGAACAGCGCATGAAAGCATGGTCCAAGCCGGCGGGATTTCTGGTACTTGTCTGGCGTTTTATCCTCACCACCGGCACGGGTGTTATCTTTTCATTTCTTGTGGCTCGTCAGGCATTTGGCACAGCGATCCTTCCACCGATGTTCATCGTCATATCATTTGCCTGGGGTATGGCGGTGTTCCATATTGTCCAATCTTCCATCTATGCCTGGAATGCAAAAAGCCTGGATGAATATGTGCAGAAGCGCATGCGCAACCTGATGGGGTTGTTTGTCATTGCCGCGTTGTATTTTGTGGCTACCTACCATCTGACGAACTTGTATTTCGCGAAGCAAACCGAATTTGAGCGGTTCATACTGATTGGAGGCGGAGTTTATCCGTTGCTGTTCTGGGCAGGTTACATACTTGTAGGAAACATCCTGCCGCTGCTGCTGATATATCATCCCTCATTTGGAAAGACCGGGAGCGTAATCGTCGCCTCGATTCTTATTATTTTTGGCGGCTTTTCCCTGCTGTATGTGCTCATCATCGGCGGCCAGGCATTCCCATTGTCAATCTTCCCCGGATTCGAGGCAAGCAGCAGTTTTGGCGATGGCGCCATAGGCCTGTATCAACCGTCCATACCTGAAATCATGCTCGGGGTTGGCGGCGTTGGAATATCCTTCCTGATCACCGCGATCGGCATTCGGGTACTGGATTTCGTGCCCCGTGAAATACCGAAATCACCCTGAAATGAGCTACCGGATGCTGCTTTCCGCAGCACATAAATCCTCCGGGAAAACGATGGTCAGCATAGGATTGTGCGCCGCGCTGAAAAAGCGCGGCCATGAAATCCAGCCGTTCAAAAAAGGCCCCGATTATATCGATCCGATGTGGCTCAGCCTGGCATCAGGGCATGCCTGCCGCAATCTCGACCTGTACCTGATGGAGCGCGATGAAATTGTTTCCACTTTCGCTCGCCACAGTGCTGAAGTGAACCTGGTAGAGGGCAACAAGGGACTTTACGATGGGCTGGCATTGGACGGCAGCAACAGCAATGCAGCGCTTGCAATCCTTCTTAATCTTCCGGTATTCCTTATCATAGATGCGCGCGGCATGACGAGAGGCATCGCTCCATTGATACTCGGTTATCAGGCGTTCGACCGGAATATCCATATATCCGGGGTGATACTCAACAATCTTGGCGGTTCGAGGCACGAGGCCAAGTTGCGCGCCGTGATCGAGCATTACACGGACGTGCCCGTGATTGGCGCGATCCATCATGACGATCGTCTCAGCATCGTCGAACGGCATCTCGGGCTGATGCCAAGCAACGAGTCCCATGTGGCTGCAGCAAAGATCAGGCAGATCGGGGAAGCGATAGAAGAGCAGGTCGATCTGGACAAGCTGCTTGAACTATCGAAAAAGGAACCACTGAACATTCTGCGAAAAGACGACGTACGAACGCTGCATCCCGGCAGCAAGGTGCGCATCGGCATCGCGCGCGACCGGGCCTTCGGTTTCTATTACGCCGACGACTTGGATGCCCTGGAAAAGGCCGGGGCGGAGTTAGTAACGTTCGATGCACTGCGCGATACTGGCCTGCCGGAAGTCGATGCTCTATACCTGGGCGGAGGATTTCCGGAGACCTGCGCGGCCGAGCTTGAAGCCAACAATACGCTGAGAGCCCAGATTAAAAAGGCAATCGATAACGGGATGCCGGCCTATGCAGAATGCGGCGGGCTGATGTATCTTTCGCGAAAAATAGAATATCAGGGCCGCACATACCAAATGGTCGGCGCGATTCCCGGCGATGTGGAAATGCACGAAAAACCCGTGGGTCGCGGCTATGTGCATCTCAGGGAAGATAAAAACCATCCATGGCCGCGCCCCAATGCGCCGGCCAAACAGATCAAGGCGCACGAGTTTCATTATTCAAGTCTGGAAAACCTTCCTCAAGACAGCCGATTCGCCTATGAGGTTACGCGAGGTCATGGCATCAACGGAAAACAGGATGGCCTGATAATAAATAATCTTCTTGCTTCTTACACACATCTGCGCACAATCGGAAGTTGCTACTGGGCTGAACGTTTTGTCGCATTTGTCCAGGATTTCAAATCTGAAAGAGAGAACACACCAACACAAGCGGTGTTTAACTGAAATTTCCATACGGGTCGACAATTGGATTATTTGCCCATATTCTTGAACGTCAAAGATAAACAGTGCCTTGTGATTGGCGGCGGAGAAGTCGCAAAACGCAAGGCCGGAATGTTGCTGGAAGCTGGTGCAAGAGTGCGTGTCGTTGCCCCGATGGTTGATCCCGCCTTGTCAGGACAGAAGCGGGTTGAAACCATCAATGCCCGTTTCGAATCTCATCATCTCGATGGTGCGGCACTGGTCATAGCAGCGACCAATGACCGTGGCGTCAATAAGCAAGTCTCGGCACAGGCGCGGGAACGCAATCTTCCGGTAAATGTCGTTGACGATCCCGAGCTTTGCAGTTTCATCATGCCGGCAATCCTGGACCGCTCACCGCTGATGGTGGCTTTCTCCAGTGGCGGTGCATCACCGGTATTGACCAGAATGATGCGTGGCAGGTTGGAGACCATGATACCGCAGGGATACAGTCGCCTTGCCGGGTTCGCCGAGCGATTCCGGGAGATCGTCAAACAGCGTGTTACCAATCCAGCGAAACGCCGCATCTTCTGGGAAAATGTGCTGGATGGCGTGATCGCTGAAAAAGTGCTGACTGGCGATGAAAGCAGCGCAGAGACCATGATGCAGGAAATGCTGGCAAACGAGGATAACATCCAGCGCGGAGAAGTATATCTGGTCGGCGCCGGCCCTGGCGATCCGGATCTGCTGACATTTCGCGCGTTGCGTCTTATGCAGAAAGCCGATGTAGTGGTGTATGACAACTTGGTATCAAAGCCCATCGTCGAGATGACACGGCGCGATGCGGAGCGCATCTTCGTCGGAAAGAAGCGCGCCGACCATACCATGCGCCAGGAAGAGATCAACGAATTGCTGGTCCGCCTCGCCAAGGAAGGAAAGCGCGTGTTGCGACTGAAAGGTGGTGATCCATTTATTTTCGGGCGCGGAGGCGAGGAAATCGAAACGCTTGCCGAGCACGGCATCATGTTTCAGGTTGTACCAGGCATTACCGCCGCTTCGGGTGTGGCATCATATGCAGGGATTCCGCTGACGCACCGCGATCATGCTCAATCGTGCATATTCGTGACAGGCCATTTGAAGGATGGCAGCATGGATCTCGACTGGGATGCGTTGACCCGTCCCAGGCAAACCATCGTGGTGTACATGGGACTACATGGGCTGGCGACGCTCTGCACCGAACTCGTTGCCCACGGATTGCCTGACAACACTCCTGCAGCTATCGTGCAACAGGGAACCACGCAAAACCAGCGCGTCATAACCGGAAATTTGGCTACCCTTGCCGCAAAGGCGCAAGCAGAACAACTGCATGCGCCTACTTTAATCATAGTCGGCGGTGTTGTCACGCTCAGAAACAAGCTGGCGTGGTTCGATCCGGTTAAATCAGCAAGCATGAAATGCTGATATTCCCGCACAAATTATAATCAACGAAAGGTAAAGCATCATGGCAGGAATGGCACTCAAAAAAATATTGATCGCAGCATTGTTCTTGTTTGGCATAGGCAACGCGATGGCCGATGAAGTCAAACTGAAACCATTCGTACTTGCTTCGAAAGGAACAGGGACGCTGGCGGAAATGACCGAGAAATCAAAAGCAGCATTGACTGCCGGAGGCTTTACCGTGATCGGAGAATATTCGCCCTACGCTGATGCGGATATCATTATCGTCACCAACGACGCGATGAAAGCCAATGCGGCAGACTCAGAGCACGGCGGATTTGGGGCGGTACAAAGGGTGGCGGTTACCAAGGTCAAGGACGAAGTGCAGGTCAGTTACACAAATCCGGTATACATGGCCAATGTATATCGCATGAAAAATGACCTGAGCGGTGTCGCTGCCGGATTGAAAGCCGCGCTTGGCATGGTTGAAGAGTTCGGTTCCAAACAGGGAATGACCGCCGGTAAAGCCCGAAAATATCACTACATGATAGGCATGGAGTATTTCGATGAGCCGAGTTTGCTGGCTGAATACGAGAATTACGACGAAGCCGTAAAATACGTTGATACAGGTCTCGCCGAAAACAAGAATGGCGTCAGCAAGGTATATCGCGTGGACATACCCGGCAAACAGGAAAGTCTGTTCGGGGTTGCGATGAAAGGCGCCACCGAGGCAGACAAGTACATGGATGACCGGTTCATCATGAGCGAAATCGATTTCCGCGATATCAAGTCCACCGCGCATTTGCCCTATGAAATACTGGTGTCAGGCAACAAGGTATATGCACTGTACGCGCGGTTCCGTATCGCCATCAATTTCCCTGATTTGAGCATGATGGGCAAGAACAGTTTCATGAATATCATGAAAACCCCCGAAGCGATTCGCACCGTACTGCAGAAAACCGTCAAGAAATAGCAGAAGCAAGTACAAGGAAGTGGAATGTCTACAGAATTAATCGAGGCAGTCAGATCAGGAGACGTTGACCGGGTACGATCTCTGCTGGAAACCGGGACTGACAGGGACTCCCGCGACAGCGAAGGTGCCACGTTACTGATGATGTCATCCTATGCAGGCAATCTGCCCATAGTACTTGCGTTGATCGAGGCAGGTGCGGATGTCAATGCGAGAGACGAAGGCGGCTGGACAGCGCTGTCAAAATCCACCTATAACTTCGAGCAAAAACGCGGTTTTGCAGACGTGGCGCAGGCGTTGATCGATGCCGGAGCGGATCTAGAGGCAGCGATAGGCTATGGTGTGCGCCCCTTGATGCTGGCTGCAGGTTATGGCGAAACTCCTGTCGTTGAGGTACTGCTTAAAGCGGGAGCTGATGTGACTGCGCGCAACGAGGGCGGGCTGACCGCGCTGATGATGGTCAAGCAGAAGCATTATGTGGATGTCATCAACCTGCTGCATGAAGCCGAGCAACTGGCCGGCGTAGGTGAGGGCAGTTGCTCGACCAAGCATGCGCCGGGTTCCAACGTCGTGACTTTCCTGAAACCGTCCGGCAAATAAGCTCCATGCCTTACTACATCTACAAGATCACCGAGCAGCCGATACGCAAGCTGGAAAAACTGGAACAGCATGATGCCTATCGCGATGCCTCGAGCCGTGCCAAGCATCTGCGCAGCGAACTCCCTGCCGGTTCTGGCATCATCAAGGTCATCTTCGCGGAAAACGAACTGCATGCCGAAGACCTGCTGAACGAAGTACGCCAACCGGCGCCGGAGCTCGGCGACGACTAGCCAATGCCATGGATGAGAACGCCTACCGTTCGGCGCTATCTTCCACGAACCCGCAACCCTGTCCGTTCGAAAAATCCATCCTCACCCGTTGCGTGGCCTGCTCGCAGGTCGGAAAGCGCAACATCGCCGAGCGAGAGGCTGTCGTGTGCAATGATTCTGCAAGTCGTGTACATTGCATCACGTTGCACGAATTCCTGCGGGAAAAATTCACATTTGCACTGCACCGCAAAACGAACCAAGGGCCGTTGCCCCACGCACAGGAGATGCGTGTGCAGTGCGGGGGCTTGAAGGGCTTGCAGTCCGTACTGGATGGCAACGCACAAGTCGGCGATGTTTCCGATCTGCTATCACGTTCATTACAAGCATACGGCAATATCGATGGGTTCCCGTATTTCGAGATAGTGCACTGGACGACTGCAAACTATAAATATCGCGGCAGCACGAAGTAACAAGCTTCAAGGACGTAGCCGGGCGATCATTTCATCCCATGCTTGGACAGCTTCTGGGATGGCAGTTGCTTCATCTTTGCCTTCCACCGGAACAGCAGGGCCGCTCTGACCGCACACGGGACAAACCACACGATAAACGATTTCCTCACGACCGTCCGTTGTGCGGCAGGTAAGGCGTTTGACATCGGCTTCTGCGCCGCAGGTGCAGTGTCTCATTGCCATTGACGAGCCGGATGAAGTTCCGAGCAAAATTTTACAAACTCACTGTGCATTGACTTTGGAATGTAATTCAGACGACATGTTGTTTTTCGAGCAATGTCGCGTAATCCATGCAGACTTGTCAAGAAATAATTCGGCATGCATGAATTTCAAGCTGGCGTACATTTAGGGTAACCTGAATTTTTCGGCAGTGCACATGCACCCGTACGGGTCATGGCACATCACCCAAAAGATACCCGATAAATATAGTCGGATAGTGTAAAATCCCGCTTCGATTCAATCAAAGGAGCAAGCAATGAGTTTCACGGAAACAGATGTCCATGCAGCGATGAAGAACCTAGTCGACCCGAACACGAAGAAGGATTTCATCAGCGGCAAGTCGGTGAAGAACGTCAAGGTAAACGGCAGCGACGTGACGCTGGACATCCTGCTCGGCTATCCGGCCAAGAGCGTGTGGGGCGAGATCAAGTCCATGGTCGAGACACACCTGAAAACTTCGCTGCCCGGAGCGGGCAAGGTCGAAGCAAATGTCAGTAACAAAGTTGTTCCGCATGCGGTGCAGCGCGGCGTAAAGCTGGTTGAGGGTGTGAAGAATATCATCGCCGTTGCCTCGGGAAAAGGTGGCGTCGGGAAGAGTACTACCGCGGTGAACCTGGCGCTGGCGCTGGCCGCAGAAGGCGCGCGCGTTGGCGTTCTGGATGCGGATATTTACGGTCCTTCGCAACCCACCATGCTGGGAATTTCCGGACAGCCCAAGTCGGTCGACGGCAAGTCGCTCGAGCCGATGATCAATCATGGTATACAGGCGATGTCGATCGGTTTCATGATAGATGGTGAAGATACACCGATGGTCTGGCGCGGACCTATGGTGACCCAGGCGCTCGATCAATTGCTGCACCAGACACACTGGGACAATCTGGATTATCTGGTTGTAGACCTGCCGCCTGGCACCGGTGACATCCAGCTCACGCTGGCGCAAAAAGTGCCGGTAACCGGCGCGGTGATCGTCACGACACCGCAGGACATCGCGCTGATGGATGCGCGCAAGGGACTAAAGATGTTCGAGAAAGTCGGGATCAAGATCGTCGGCATTGTGGAAAATATGAGCACGCACATCTGTTCGAAGTGCGGCCATGAAGAGCATATCTTCGGTGCCGGAGGCGGTGAAAAGATGTGCGGAGATTACAACGTCGAATTTTTGGGCGGTCTGCCGCTGGATATTCGTATTCGCGAACAGGCGGATTCAGGTAATCCGACCGTGATTGCCGATCCGCATGGAAAAATTGCCGGGGAATACAAACAGATTGCCCGTCGTATTGCAGTCAAGGTCGCAGAAATGGCCCAGGACCACAGCGCGGCGTTCCCCAAGATCGTGGTGCAGAATACATAAACCATTTATTGAATCGAAAACGAATGCTTACACAAGCCTGTTTCTAGCAGGCTTTGTAAGAATCAATCCGGCTTATTCGCAACAACATCGTTTTTTTCTTCGCGAAAAGCTCATAACCCACAGAAACATAACGTTATTCAAAGAATACGTCATTAGTATTGCCTTATGAACTAACTTGGACTAAACTAGTCCTATATTGTGAGGTATACATGTTAAGACTGAGCAAAATGGCTGACTATGGAACTCAAGTGATGACCTATATGGCTCGAGATCAGGCTGTTCATAGTGCAAGCGAAGTGTCAGCAGGCTTGGGTATTGCTGTACCAACAGTAAGCAAGATCCTCAAGATGCTGGTCCGGAAGAATCTGGTGGCATCGGTGATGGGTGCGAAGGGCGGCTATATGCTGGCGCGTCACCCTGCCGAGATTTCTGTCGCAGAGATCATCGATGCGATGGACGGACCTATTTCCATAACCGAATGCAGCGGCACAACCACTTGCGAGCGCGAGTCCACCTGTTCGACACGGAGCAATTGGCAGGGGATCAATCACATCATCCAGGATGCACTGGAAAAAGTGAATTTGGCCGGAATGACCCAACCCAAACCCCAGGTCGTGGACACGAGTGCGCTTCGTACACGTGGCATTTAGATAAGTATTTTTTTGGAGAATCACATGGCAATCACAATGACCGAATCTGCTGCAAAACACATCCTCAATCAAATTGAAAAGAGCGGCAATGGGATAGGTTTGCGGCTTGGCGTGAAAAAGTCGGGATGCAGCGGCTTCGCCTATACGATGGATATCGCGCATGAAATTCTTGAGTCGGACAAGGTCTTCGAGAGCTTTGGTGCGAAGGTAGTGGTCGCAGAGGAGAACCTGCCGTTTCTCAATGGCACTGAGCTCGAATATGCAAAGCAGGGTTTGGGATATGTGTTCAAGTTCAACAACCCCAATGTGAAGGATCAATGCGGTTGCGGTGAGAGCTTTGCGGTCTAAAGGAAACTTGTTATGAGTACTGCATTGCATAATTTGGTCAACCAGCCGTATAAGCACGGCTTCGTTACAAATATAGAGACCGAATCGGTTCCGAAGGGTTTGAGCGAGGATGTGATCCGCATGATATCCGGCAAGAAGAATGAGCCGGAATGGCTGCTCGATTTTCGCCTGCAGGCCTATCGGCACTGGTTGACGATGAATGAGCCTGATTGGGCGAATGTGGATTACCCAAGGATCGATTTCCAGGACATCATCTATTTCGCCCAACCCAAGCCCAAGAAACAGCTGGCGAGCATGGACGAGGTTGATCCGGAATTGCGCCGTACCTTCGAAAAACTCGGCGTGCCGCTGCACGAGCAGAAAATCATGGCCGGTGTTGCGGTCGACGTGATCTTCGACAGTGTCTCTGTGACGACCACCTATAAGGCCAAGCTGGCTGAAGTCGGGATCATTTTCTGCTCCTTTTCCGAAGCGGTGCGCGAGCATCCCGAACTGGTGAAGCAATATCTGGGCAGCGTCGTGCCGAGCGGCGACAATTTCTATGCGGCTTTAAATTCTGCCGTGTTCACCGATGGATCGTTCTGCTTCATCCCGAAAGGCGTCAAGTGTCCGATGGATCTTTCCACCTACTTCAGAATCAATACCGAAGGCTCGGGACAGTTTGAACGCACATTGATCGTCGCCGAGGAAGGCAGTTCGGTGTGCTACCTGGAAGGCTGTACCGCTCCACAGTTCGACACCAACCAGCTGCATGCCGCTGTGGTCGAGCTGGTCGCGCTGGACAATGCCGACATCAAATATTCCACGGTGCAGAACTGGTATGCCGGTGACGAGAACGGCAAGGGTGGCATCTACAATTTCGTCACCAAGCGCGGCCTGTGCAAGGGCGTCAATTCCAAGATCTCCTGGACGCAGGTGGAGACTGGGTCGGCGATCACCTGGAAGTATCCAAGTTGCGTGTTGCTAGGTGATAACTCGACGGGCGAGTTTTATTCGGTGGCGTTGACCAACCATCTGCAACAGGCTGATACCGGAACAAAGATGATTCATGTTGGCAAGAACACGCGCAGCAAGATCATCTCCAAGGGCATCTCCGCGGGCCGCTCGAGCAACTCGTATCGCGGCATGGTCAAGGTCGGCAGCCGCGCAACCGGAGCAAGGAACTATTCCCAATGCGACTCAATGTTGATCGGTGACCGCTGCGAGGCGAGCACGTTCCCGACGATCGATGTGCAGAACACCACTGCAACAATAGAGCACGAGGCATCGACGTCCAAAATCGGTGAGGATCAGATGTTCTTCTTTGCACAACGCGGAATCGGTTCCGAGGAAGCGATCTCAATGATCATCAACGGCTTTTGCAAGGACGTGTTCGTGCATCTGCCGATGGAATTTGCGGTCGAGGCAACCAAGCTGCTCGGCCTGAAACTTGAAGGGAGCGTAGGGTGATTAGCAAAGACAGCAGAATCATGTTGGAAGTCAAAAATCTGCACGCGGAAGTCGGCGGAATTGATATTTTGAAAGGCGTAGACCTCACCGTACGTGCGGGCGAGGTGCATGCCATCATGGGCATCAACGGTTCTGGCAAGAGCACGTTCTCCAAGGTGCTGGCGGGCCATCCCGACTATCACGTCACCGGCGGCACCGCAACCTTTGAAGGCAAGGACCTATTCGCTCTTGAACCCGAGGAGCGCGCCCGAGCAGGGCTGTTCCTCGCTTTCCAGTATCCGGTCGAGATCCCCGGTGTGTCCAATAGCGCGTTGTTGCGCTTGGCCTACAACACGTTGCAGACCGAGCGTGGACTGGAGGAACTGGATCCGCTCGAGTTCGAGGACCTAGTGCACGAAAAGATCAAGGTCGTCGAAATGGATCCGAGTTTCCTCGGACGCAGCGTCAATGAAGGTTTCTCCGGAGGTGAGAAGAAGCGCAACGAGATTTTGCAAATGGCAGTGCTTGAACCGAAACTGGCGATCCTCGACGAGACCGACTCTGGCCTGGATATCGATGCATTGCGTATCGTCGCGAACGGTGTCAACAGTCTGCTCACCCCGGACAATGCGGTGGTGATGGTCACCCATTACCAGCGCCTGCTGAACTACATCGTTCCGGATTACGTGCACGTGATGGATGGCGGACGTATCGTCAGAACCGGCGGCAAGGAACTCGCGCTGGAACTGGAAGCGCGCGGGTACGACTGGCTCAGGGCGGCAGCATGACTACGTGGCGACATGAATCTACTGCGCGGGCCGGCATCGGGGTCGTGCGGTGCTCGGCATCCTCGAGTACTGACATGTACACTCCGGTGCCTGTGCTCCTGCTTCCCCAATGTCAGCCCGCTCGCTACGATTTCTTCCACCACGTATCAAGAGTCAAGTGATGGGAACAAGAGAACAATGTTTCGAGCAACTGCTGCTCGGCAAAGCAGTCGAGTCAGTTGGCTGGCTGAAGCCGATCCGCGCCGAAGCGCTGGATCGTGCTCGTGCCATGAACTTCCCTTCCAACCGGAATGACGACTGGCGCTTCACCGATCTGTCAGCGCTTTATCCGCATGATTTCCACCCGGTTGTCAGCTTTGCCAAACTGACCAAGGCCGATATCAAGGAATATGTGATTCCCGGAGCGATCCGTTTGGTGTTCGTCGACGGTAGTTATAGCTCGGAGCTTTCCGATCTGCCTGATATACATGAAGGCGTTACTGTGACATCGCTCCTGGAGCGCCTCGGCGATCCTCTTGTCGAAGGCATTTTCGGCAAACATGCGCCATACAAGCAGGATGCGTTCGTGGCACTGAACACAAACTTCTTCGAGGACGGTGCGTGGGTACATGTCGCCGGGGATGTAACAGCGCCTATCCATCTGCTGCATGTGGCGACAAAACGTGAAACACCTTCCGCGATCTATCCGCGCAACATGGTGATTATGGATTCAGCCAGCGGCACCACGCTGGTAGAAGAATATATAGGATTGGAAGACGGGATCTACTTTTCGAATGCCGTTACCGAAGTGGTGCTGAAGGAACAGGCACGGTTGCAGCATGTTCGTGTGCAGAGAGAAGAAAGAAACGCGTTCCATATCGGGCATTGTTCGGTCGAGGTCGGAAAAGACAGCTTCTATGCTTCGACTTCGCTGGCATTCGGTGCGCGCGTGTCGCGACACACCCTCCATGTCACACAGCAGGGTGAAGGAGCTGAGATGCAGCTCGACGGCCTGGCCCTTGTCGCGGGACGCCAGATCGCCGACACACATACCCTGGTCAATCATGCCGTACCTCGCGGCAAGAGCACCCAACTGCACAAATGCATCGCTGACGGTTCAGCCCATGCGGTGTTCAGCGGCAAGGTCATCGTGCAGGAAGGTGCGGTAGGAACCGATTCCGCCCAAAGCAGCCGCAACCTTTTGCTGTCAGACAAGGCGCATATCGACACCCAGCCGCAGCTCGAAATCTTCAACGATGATGTGAGCTGCAAGCACGGGGCGACGATCGGGCAGATCGATGCAGATGCGCTGTTCTTCCTGAAGAGCCGAGGGCTTACCGAGGAGCGTGCGCGCAACCTGCTCACCCACGCATTTGCCGCCGAGATCATCGCCAGGATTCAGGTTCCATCGCTAGGCGAATCCCTTGGCAGGACGATCCTTGAAAGGATGAACGGGGAACGCAAATGAAAATAGAGCGCGTCAATAACAAGCGCACGCCTATCGGCGAAGCCACGATCGATAGGATCAGGGCCGATTTTCCGATACTTGGCCTGCAGGTGTCCGGCAAGCCGCTGGTCTATCTGGACAATGCGGCCAGCAGCCAGATGCCGCAACCGGTCATCGACCGCATCGTGCGTTACCAGACCGAGGAACATTCGAATATCCATCGCGCAGTGCATTACCTGAGCGAACTGGCAACCAGGGAATATGAATCAGCGCGCGTCAAGGTTCAGCACTTCATCAATGCGAAGGAATCGCGCGAGATCATTTTAACGCGCGGTACCACCGAAGCCATCAACTTGGTGATGCACGGCTATGGCCGCTCCTTCATCGGCAACGGTGACGAGATCATACTGTCGGCGCTGGAACATCACGCGAATATCGTTCCATGGCAGATGCTGGCCCAGGAAAAAGGTGCTGTGTTGCGTGTGATACCGATCAACGATGCCGGTGAATTGCTGATTGACGAGTTTGAAGCACTTTTCAACGAGAAGACGAAATTCCTAGCGCTATCACATGTATCGAACGCGCTCGGCACGATCAACCCGGTCAAACATATGACCGCGTACGCACATCGACACGGCGTACCGGTGTTGCTCGACGGTGCCCAGGCCGCACCGCACCAGGCTCTAGACATGCAGGATCTTGACTGCGATTTCTACGCCTTCTCCGGGCACAAGATGTGCGGCCCGACAGGTATCGGCGTACTGTACGGCAAGGCGCATCTGCTGGAGAAAATGCAGCCCTACCAGGGCGGCGGGGACATGATACTTTCTGTGACGTTCAAGAAAACCGTATACAACGTGATCCCGGCCAAATTCGAGGCAGGCACGCCCCCTATCATGGCTGCAATCGGCCTGGGTGCGGCAATCGATTACCTGAACGGGATCGGCTTGGGCAATATCGCAACTTATGAACATGAATTACTGGAATATGCGACCGGGAAAATTTCGGCAATGCCGGGTGTCCGTATCATCGGCACAGCGGCCAACAAGGCGGCTGTGATGTCTTTCGAAATCGACGGAGTGCACCCGCACGACGTGGGTACTATTTT
>QJWF01000138.1 GCA_003235435.1 Nitrosomonadales bacterium | reverse complement strand
ATTGAGGGAGGGAACCCAACTGGCCGTCTACCACATTGGCGAAGCGCTGATCGACCCCGATAATGGACAGATTTTGGGCTACAGAGAAAGCAAGATCGGTGTAATCAGGATCGCCAGTCATCAGAATGAAAATCTCTCTTCTGCCACGGTAGTATCCGGTTCAGGCTTCCGGGTCGGAGACGTTGTAAAACCTATGCCTTAGGTTCAGGACTTTCGGTGCTTTGCGTCAGATTGAACAGCAGGATCGGCATGTCTGTACTGCTATTATTGATCATGAGACAGGGATAACGTGCCAGAGGTAATGCACCCGAGCTGAGCGTTAAGTACTGAGCAATGTGATGATTTCTTTGATTTCGTGGCGCAGCCCGGATACATTCATCGTTTCGGGTGAAATGGTCATATCAGCATGACTGTCATCTTCCAGTCGGTGGCGCGCTCCACTGATGGTAAATCCTTCTCCGTACAATAACTCGCGAATCCGGCGTATCAGCAGCACCTCGTGGTGTTGGTAATAACGTCGGTTACCGCTGCGCTTGACCGGTTTTAGCTGGGTAAATTCCTGTTCCCAGTATCTCAGTACGTGGGCCTTGACCCCGCACAGTTCGCTGACTTCACCGATAGTGAAGTAGCGCTTAGCGGGGATTGGCGGGAGTTCGGAATTAGGCTTGTGGTTTTCCATGATAGGACTTTTCCACCATGGTTTTAAGTTTTTGACTTGGATGGAACGTCACCACACGCCGCGCTGTAATCGGAATTTCTTCTCCTGTCTTCGGATTACGTCCGGGACGCTGTGGCTTGTCGCGCAACTGGAAATTGCCGAAACCGGACAATTTTACGCTTTCTCCCTGCTCCAGTTGCGTTCGTATTTCCTCGAAAAAGGCTTCCACCATATCTTTGGCCTCACGTTTATTGAGCCCCACCTTGTCAAACAGCAGATCGGCCAATTCGGCCTTGGTCAATGTAGTTGTCATAGCTTCCCCTTACATACGCAATTGCGCACCATGTTCATTCATCACCCCCACCAGCATCGAAATACTGGATTCGATTTCAGAATCGGTGAGAGTCTTTTGAGTATCTTGCAATAACACTCGGAATGCAAGGCTTTTTTTACCCGGCTCCAGACCTTTGCCGCGATATACGTCGAATACCTGAATTTCCTGAACGTAAGGCGCAGGCACTTTCTTCATGGCTTCAATCAAAGTCTGCACGGCAACTGCATCATCAACCAAAAACGCCAGATCGCGCCTGGCAGGCAGAAATTTGGCAATCTCCCCTGTGTGCGGCACGCTCACCCGTGACAGATCCTCGTACTCGACTTCGAACCACACACCAGACTGTGGCATATCGTAGCGCTGCTGCCATTGCGGGTGCAGTTCGCCTATCCAGCCTATCATATTACCGGCACGTTCAATCCGGGCTGAGCGCCCAGGATGCAAGGCCGGATGGGACGCAGTTACAAAGTTCAACCGGTATGGCGCATACAGAGCCTCGACATCAGCCTTTACATCATAGAAATCAACCGGTTTTGATGCTACGCCCCATTGTTCAGGCTGGCTTTCACCATATG
Source organism: Nitrosomonadales bacterium (assembly GCA_003235435.1). Classification (GTDB taxonomy): domain Bacteria; phylum Pseudomonadota; class Gammaproteobacteria; order Burkholderiales; family Gallionellaceae; genus Gallionella. Next base: position 4,474 of record QJWF01000138.1, on the reverse strand, counting down.
CAATGCCGGACAAGCGCTGACTATGGGCATATCTTCCGTTTAATCTGGCAAAACACGCCCCGATTTCGTACAGGCGCACCCTGCTCTGTTTTCGATTCAGATTGTACCGCAACGCTTCAATCAGTCCGGTTATCAGACTGCTGCGCATCACCGCCAGATTGCTGGCGATCGGATTTTGTAATCGCACCGGTTCAGTATTTCCGCAAAGTTCTCGTTCGATCTGCTCTTCAACAAAAGAATAGCTGATGATCTCCTGGTAATCGCGCGCCACCAGGGTTTGGTGGATACGTGCCAATGGTCGCTGCAGCTCGCTGTCAGGCAGCATGGTGAGTGAGGCATGTGGAGTTGCGGCAGGAATGTTGTCATAACCATGAAGGCGTGCAATCTCCTCGATCAGATCTTCTTCAATGGATAGGTCGAATCGGAAGCTGGGAGGCGTCACGAGAAAATCACCACCTTTCGAATCGACCTCCAGTCGAAGCCTGGCAAACAACATCGCAATCTGTTTGGCTTCAAGCGTGATGCCGAGCACTCTTGCGACGCGCGACCCGCGCAGCTTGATCGCTTCGCGCTTGGGCAAATCACCGCGTGCTTCGATTATGACTCCCGCGCTGCCGCCGCAAATTTGCAACAGCAATTGTGTGGCACGCTCCAATGCCAGGCGGGTCGCCGCAAAATCCACGCCTCGTTCGAAGCGGAACGAGGAATCCGTAGACAAACCAAAACGACGCGCTTTTCCGGCGATAGCATCTGGATGGAAAAAGGCGCTTTCAAGGAATACATCCCGAGTATTCGATCCCACACCGCTATCCAGCCCGCCCATGATGCCTGCCAAAGCCAAGATATGGGCATCATCGGCTATGACCATAACTTCCTCATCCAGATCCACGCTCTGTTCGTTGAGCAGGCACAGCGATTCGCCTTTGCGTGCCTTGCGCACCGTGATTCCGCCTGACAGTTTCGCCACATCAAAGGCGTGCATCGGCTGCCCCATTTCCAGCATCACATAGTTGGTGATGTCCACAACCGCATTGATCCCGCGCAAACCACTGCGTTCCAGGCGACGGAGCATCCATTCCGGGGTGGCTGCAGCCGCATTCACGCCGCGCACCAACCGTCCGCAATACAAAGGGCAACCGCTTGTATCAATCACCGTGACCGGCAATTGCTCGTTCAATGACGGATGCTGGACCGGTATTTGCAACGGAATGAGGGTGTTGCCGGTAAGCGCAGCAACTTCACGAGCGATGCCCGCGATGCTTGAGCAGTCGCTGCGGTTCGGAGTCAGTTTCAAGGTAAACAGCTTGTCATCAAGCTCCAGAAACTCACGCAGCGGCTTCCCCGGCGGAGCATCTATAGGCAACAGGAACAATCCCTCGCTTGCCTCGGCTAGACCCAGTTCCTTCTTCGAACAAAGCATTCCGAACGACTCAACTCCGCGTACCTTAGCTTGCTTGATTGCGAAGTCTCCGGGCAAATTTGCACCAATGAGCGCACACGGTACTTTGACACCAGCCGAAACATTCGCCGCACCGCACACGATACTCAGCGGCTGTGTTTCTCCGACATTGACCCGGCATACATTCAGCCTGTCCGCATTGGGATGCTTGGTCACCTCCAGCACTTCGGCAACGACCACTTTATTGAACGCAGTCGCGACCGATTCGAGCGACTCGACCTCAATCCCTGCCATGGTCAGTGCATGTGCCAGCGCTTCACTGGACATGTCTGGATCGACCCAGGTCCTCAGCCAATTTTCAGAGAATTTCACAACTATACCTCAGTTAAACTAATTTATTAATTAAATATTTCATCTATTTGAATTGTTTCAGGAACCTTAAGTCACTTTCGTAGAACAGTCGCAGATCGTTCACGCCGTATCGCAACATCGCAAGCCGCTCCACGCCCAACCCAAAAGCAAAACCGAGATATTTTTCGCTGTCGATATCAACGTGGTTCAGCACATTGGGATGCACCATTCCGCATCCGCCGATCTCGAGCCAGCCACCGCTCCAACTCATATCCATTTCAGCCGATGGCTCTGTGAACGGAAAGAATGACGGACGAAAACGCACTCTCAGATCGTCCCGCTCGAAAAAGCGTTTTAAAAAATCCTGCACTACCCCTTTGAGGTTGGCGAAGCTGATCTCTTCATCGACCCACAGGCCTTCCACCTGATGGAACATCGGCGAATGAGTGGCATCGGAATCGTATCGATACACGCGCCCCGAGGAGATGATCTTCAACGGTGGATGATTGGACTCCATGTATCTCACTTGCACCGGGGAAGTATGGGTGCGCAAAACATGTTGCGGGTCGATGTAGAAGGTGTCGTGCATCGCGCGTGCCGGATGATTTTCCGGGATATTAAGCGCAGTAAAATTGTAGAAATCGCTCTCGATTTCCGGGCCGGAAGCGCTGGCAAAACCGAGCGAATGGAACAATTGCTCGATGCGCTGCAAGGTCCGCGTGACCGGATGCAACCCTCCTGTGCCCATACCGCGCCCGGGCAGGGTTACATCAAGGGATTCCTCGGCCAACTGGCTTGCCAATCTATTTTTCCGAAGAACTTCACGCCGTTGCTGTAATGCTGCTTCAATCCCCTGCTTGACCTGGTTTATACGTGCCCCGGCAACCGGGCGTTGTTCAGCTGACAACTTGCCCAAGCCTTTGAGCAATGCTGTGAGGCTGCCCTCTTTGCCTAGAAATCGTGCTTTGACCTGTTCCAGCTCATCTTCGTCGCTGATCTCAGCAAATTGCCTGAGCGCCTGATCAAGTATTTGTTGAAGCTCTTCCATCCCTGACACCAATAAAATCAAAAATCAGAACCTTGGAAATTTCAGAAACAAAAAAGGAGGCTTGCCGCCTCCTTTTTATATGAACGAACCTGCTTAAACGCCGAGGCTGGCTTTAGCCTGCACCACGAATTGTGCAAACGCCGCCTTGTCGAACACAGCGATGTCAGACAACACCTTGCGGTCGATCTGAATCGAAGCTTTCTTCAATCCGTTCATGAACACGCTGTAGCTCATTCCCTGCTCCCGTGCAGCAGCATTGATACGTGCTATCCACAAGGTCCGAAACTGGCGTTTTTTCTGGCGGCGATCGCGATAGGCATATTGGCCAGCTTTCATCACCGCCTGCTTGGCGATACGGTAGACGTTCTTGCGACGGCCGCGGTAACCCTTGGCCAGACCAAGAACCTTTTTGTGACTTGCGCGGGCAATTACTCCACGTTTAACTCTTGGCATGATCTACTCCTTAAGCGTACGGCATCATCGCGCGGATCGATGCCTTGTTGGTTGCGTGGACTTCGGCGGTGCCGCGCAGTTGACGTTTGTTTTTGGTGGTTTTCTTGGTCAGGATATGGCGCTTGAACGCCTGCGAGCGTTTGACGCTACCTCCGGCACGAACCTTGAAGCGTTTGGCCGCTCCGCTCTTGGTTTTCATTTTTGGCATGACTGCTCCTTAAGTTATGGTGCCAGGTGTTTTCCCGTGGAAAAGCTTGATGACCCGCACACCACTTGTTATCGGGACTGCTTGCTGCATCATCTCGATCGTCCGCTGTTGCCGAGATAACTCCTGCTTATGCTTCCTTGACTGTTTTGATTGCCTTGGTTGCCTTGACTTCCTTGTCCTTCTTTTTCGATTTTGGCGATAATACCATCACCATCTGGCGGCCTTCCATCTTGGGGAATTGCTCGACCACTCCATGCTCCTCCAGATCGCCTTTAACGCGCTCGATCAAGCGCATACCGATCTCCTGGTGAGCCATTTCACGACCGCGAAAACGCAGCGTGACTTTGGTCTTATTGCCTTCGTCCAGAAATTTGATCAAGTTTCGCAACTTGATGTTGTAATCCCCTTCATCGGTGCCTGGACGAAACTTGATCTCCTTGATTTGGATCTGTTTCTGCTTGAGCTTGGCTTCATGCAGCTTCTTGCTCTCGGCATATTTGAACTTGCCGATGTCCATGATGCGACATACCGGCGGATCAGCCAACGGGGAAATCTCAACCAAATCCAACTCTGCTTCATCCGCCATACGCAATGCTTCGGCGATGGTTACTATCCCGAGGGGCTCTTTTTCGACACCAATGAGTCGCACTTGGGGTGCAGTGATCATCTCATTCATGCGCTGCGATTTTTCTTGAGCTATTGCAATATCTCCGTTTGAACAATATTCAAGCCGTGCTACCCATTCCTGATCTCGGCCTGCAAACGCTGAAGCAAAGCTTCCACCGTCATTTGTCCGAGATCTTCGCCACTGCGGGTACGCACGGCCACCAATTTCCCTGCAACTTCCTTATCGCCCATGATCAACTGATAGGGCAATTTCTGCAAGCTATGCTCGCGTATTTTATAGGTAATCTTCTCGTTGCGCAAATCCATTTGTACGCGCATTCCGGCCGCCAGCAATCTATGAGCCACCTGATTCACATATTCTTCTTGCGCCTGGGAAATATTCATCAGG
>QJWF01000047.1 GCA_003235435.1 Nitrosomonadales bacterium | reverse complement strand
TTGACAGATCCGGCAACTCGGCGTTATTCCAGAAGTCGAACACCGGCTTCCCGCTGCCCGATTCTGTAATGACGATCCCCTCAAATCCCATGCTGTCGGCCTGGGCTGTAAAAAATGCGTGCAACTTGGCATTGCGCGCAGGCTCTTTCAAATTCAGCAAACCGGACCACTCGATGATGTCGAGTATATGGTCGGCGTCGTCATCCCAGATTCGCTGCTGATACTGGATGCGCGGTATCAAATAAGTCAGGTCGTTGGACAGCTCCGTTCTGTTCAAGAGATCGGTCTGTTTCAGGTAAGCCAGCACGACGATGACGCTCATTACCAGCGAGAATGAACCCAGCAAAAGCAATAATCTGCGCTCGAATATTTGCCTTAGGGTGTTATGCTTAAAGTTGTCCGGATCATTCTTCAAATGGCTCAGTCCCCGGGTACGTTACGGATAAAGTCGGCAAATGACAGCCGGGATGCGGCCGAATCTGTCGAATTTTTCCGGAAAAATTGCTCTGTCTTCGCCACTGCTTGAGTATCCCATGTACTATTGATCGGATACATACCATGACTGCGTTGCAGGATATCCGACAGCGTATTGCGCTGTTGCGAAGTAAAGCCGGGCTGGCCTTCCAGTATAGATGCAGTTTCCTGTGCGGAATGCACGGACATCCATTGCAGGGTGCGATCAAACATGCGCATGATTTTTTTTACTGTATCCGGATGTTGTTCATATATATCTTCGCGGGTTGCCAGCGCGGCGCGCACTATAGTTCCGCCAAGCAATTCGCGGCTTTGCATCGTGGGGTACATGTCCGCCAGTATGACGGCTTGGCCTTTTGCCACCATTTCGGACGCAAATGGTTCGTCCCCCATGATGGCATCGACTGTCGCACTGGAAAATGCGGCGCTCTGTGACTTGCGATTCAGTCCGGTCGGGACGAATTGCACGTCGCCGGGCCTGAGTCCTGCATTTTCGAGTAGATGTTCCGCTATTACTTGACCCATGGGGCGCTGCGAGCTCGTGCCGACCGGAGTTCCCACGCGGCGGCCCTTGAGCTGTGCGATGGTTTTTACCTGATCTTTGAGGTCTGCCCGTAACAAAAATACGAACATCGCTGATTGACCGAGCTGTCCGATGGCGAATACCGGCAATCGATCGGCGCGTGCTTCGGCTATGGCAGTTAGCCCGACAGCGGCAAAATCGCTGTTGTTGGTAGCCAAGTCGCGTATCGCCAATGGGCCGCCGTTGAAAAATCGCAACTTGAGCTCCAGCCCTTCGGCCTGGTCGGCTGCTATGGCTTTGGCAAGATAGACCGGCAAGAAGGCCAGATTGCCCGGCCCGGGAACTGCCAGCACGATGGTCTCACCCCGTGCTGGAGCGAGCAGGATCATCCACAGTGTTAGCAGAACACTGAAAAAACCAATACTCCTTTTCATGGATGGCAACATCCTCCCGTTGCGCATTGTTTCAGAGGTAGGGTCTTTCGGCAACTTAAAGCCCTTGTGCACTACGGGACTAACCGGACCCCGCTATTTCAGTTCGTTGAAAAAGTTTCTGAGGGCAAGCACGCGCTGGTTGATATCGCTGTATTTCAATTCAATACGCAGTTTGTCCTGTCCCGCCATCTTGATATGCCGTTTGCTCTGGATCATCGTGATGATCTTCATCGGGTCGATCGGCGGATTGGGCACGAACTGGATCACGATGGCTTCGGAGGAGGCATCCACCTTGCAGATGCCCAGTGGGCGGGCGGCGATGCGCAATCGATGGCAGTCCAGCAATATTTTTGCAGGCTCCGGCAACAGGCCGAAGCGGTCGATAAGTTCCTGGTGCATGTCGTCGAGATCTTCCGGTGCGGCGCAGTTGGCGAGGCGTTTGTAGATGACCAGCCGCTGGTGGATGTCGCCGCAATATTCGCTGGGCAGGAGCGCGGGCGTGTGCAGATTGATCTCGGTGGTGATGCCGAGCGGGTGCGACATGTCCGGTTCCTTGCCCTGCCGCAGTGAGGTGATCGCAGCGGAAAGCATGTCGTTGTACAGACTGAAGCCGATCTCCTGCATCTCGCCGCTTTGCGATTCGCCAAGCACTTCGCCCGCCCCGCGTATCTCAAGGTCATGCATCGCAAGGTAGAAACCGCTGCCGAGTTGCTCCATCGCCTGGATCGCCTCGAGTCTTTTCTTGGCCTGGGAAGTCAGCGCCTCGGTCTCCACAAGCAGATAGGCGTAGGCCTGATGATGCGAGCGGCCGACGCGGCCGCGCAACTGGTGCAACTGGGCCAGGCCGAATCTGTCTGCGCGATTTATCAGGATGGTATTGGCGCTGGGCACGTCGATACCGGTCTCGATGATCGTGGTGCACAGCAGCACATTGAAGCGCTGCTGGTAAAAATCGCGCATCACCGCTTCCAGATCGCGTTCGTTCATCTGCCCGTGCGCCACTCGCAGACGCGCTTCCGGCAACAACGCGGAGAGTTTTTCCGCCATGTTGGCGATGGTGTCCACCTCGTTGTGGAGGAAATAAATCTGTCCGCCGCGCTTGAGTTCGCGCAACACCGCTTCGCGGATGATGCCGTCGCTGGTCTGTGCGACGAAGGTCTTGATCGACAGCCGGCGTTGCGGCGCGGTGGCGATCACCGAGAAATCGCGCAGGCCTTCCAGAGACATCGCAAGCGTGCGCGGTATCGGCGTCGCGGTCAGCGTCAGCACGTCCACCTCGGCGCGCAGCGCTTTTAGTCTTTCCTTTTGCTGCACGCCGAAGCGGTGCTCCTCATCGATGATCACCAGGCCGAGATTGTGGAACTTCACACCCTTCTGTATCAGCTTGTGTGTGCCGATGATGATGTCGAGCTTGCCGTCTGCCATGTCTTGCAATGCCTGTGTCTGTTCTTTGGCAGAGCGGAAACGTGACAGTTCTGCGATCCTGACCGGCAGGTCGGCGAAACGGTCGGAGAAGTTCTGGAAATGCTGTTCGGCCAGCAGCGTGGTCGGCACCAGCACCGCGACCTGCTTGCCGTCCATCGCCGCGACGAACGCGGCACGCAGCGCGACTTCGGTCTTGCCGAAACCTACGTCCCCGCATACCAGCCGGTCCATCGGTTTTCCTGACAGCAGATCGTCGATCACCGCCTCTATCGTGGCGGCCTGGTCCGGGGTCTCCTCGAAACCGAAACCGGCGGCGAAAGCCTCGTAATCGTGCGGCATCAGCTTGAACGTGTGTCCCTTGCGCATGGCGCGCTGCGCGTAGAGATTCAGCAGTTCGGCGGCGGTATCGCGTACCTGTTTCATCGCGCGACGCTTCGCCTTGTCCCATGCGCCACTGCCGAGCTTGTGCAGCGGTGCTGCTTCCGGTGCGCCGCCGCTGTAACGGCTGATGACGTGCAGTTGGGCAACGGGGACGTACAGCTTGTCCTCGCCAGCGTATTCGAGCAGCAGGTATTCGTTCTCCCCCTCGCCAAGGTCGAGGTTGACCAGGCCCTGATAGCGCGCGATGCCATGCTGCTCGTGCACTACCGGGTCGCCGACCTTGAGTTCGGACAGGTCTCGCAACATGCCCTCGACATTGCTCTTCTTCGCATCACGTGCGGCGCGGCTGCGAGGCTGCGAGGCATACAGCTCGGTTTCCGTGACAAAGGCGAGATTGTCGTCTGTCAACAGGAACCCATTCTGCAACGGACCCACCCCGAGCATGAAATGATCCTTGCCGGTGATGAAGGATGCATAGCTGTCCGTTGTCACGGGTTCGAATCCATATTCACTCAGGTAGCCCGCGATGATCTCGCGCCGCCCGAGACTGTCGGCCAGCAGCAGCACGCGTCCCTGGTAATCCTGCAGAAAATTCTGGAAAGCCCGTGTCGGAACATCGGCGCGGCGATTCACGGCGATATTGGGCAGGGGTGCGGTGGGACATGGGATGAGGTTCGTGCCTTTCTCGCCGGAGATGATATCCAGCCGGGCAAACTCCTTTGCACAGATATAAAACTGTTCCGCATCCAGGAACAGTTCCTTCGGTTCCAGCAGCGGGCGCTCCGGATCGCCGTGCAAGAGCCTGTAGCGCGATGCAGCATCCTTGTTGAAGGTGGCGATGGCTTCGTCCACCTGGTGATGCAGGCACAGCGTGGCGTGTTTCGGCAGGTAATCGAACAGCGTCGCTGTCTTGTCGAAGAACAGCGGCAGGTAATACTCGATGCCCGAGGGGGCGACACCCTTGCTGACGTTCTTGTAGATGTGCGATCGGGACGGATCGCCCTCGAAGCGTTCGCGAAAACGCTGGCGGAAGCGCGACTGGCCCGCTTCGTCAAGCGGAAATTCGCGCGCTGGCAGCAGGCGGATCTCCGGCACGGGATACAGCGTGCGCTGCGTGTCCACGTCGAATGTGGCGATGGTCTCGATATCGTCGTCGAACAGATCTATGCGGTAGGGCAGTACGCTACCCATCGCGAACAGGTCGATGATGCCGCCGCGAACGCAGTATTCGCCGGGAGACAACACCTGTTGCACATGGCTGTATCCCGCCAGAGTCATCTGCTCGCGCAACCTGGCGATGTCGAGCTTCTCGCCTTGTTTGAGGAAAAATGTAAAGGCAGCCAGGTATTCCACAGGGGGGAGCGGATACAGCGCGGTCGTGATCGGTACAACGACCACATCGGTTGCGTTGGAACGAATGAAGTGCAGCGTCGCCAGTCGTTCAGAAATCAGGTCCTGGTGCGCAGAGAAGTGATCATAGGGCAGCGTCTCCCAGTCCGGCAGAAGGTGCACGCGCAACTTTGGGTCGAAAAAGGGGATTTCTTCCGCCAGCCGCTGTGCATCGATCGCATTCGCCGCGACCACCACCAACGGCGAATGTTGCGAGGCGTATTCTGCAAGTGCCAGCGCGTCGGATGAGCCGGCCAGTTGTGAGTATCGGGGACGAGAATGGGATGACGAGAACAACATGTAAAGCAGCCGGATTAAGGGTGCGCATTATACGGGATACCCCCGCCATTTCCCGCCTGCCAGTTGCAGAGCGGTGTTTCAGGTGCTCCTGAGGGTATTGATTCGTCGCCTGAAATCCGTCGGGATCTTTTTGTCGGATTGATAATGTCTGAACAGAATGTCGTTCTTGCCGTGCCTCTTGACGTGATACATCAATTCATCGGCAGACCTGATGGCTTCATCCAGCCTGGCTGGCGGCAGGTCGAACGAAACGACGCCGATGCTGAAACCGATAGGCCAATTGTGCTCTTTCATTGCTAGGGCAAGATCGCTTTTCAGTTTGGTAAAAGTCGATTTTGCGCCGATCTCGTTGGTTTCAGGCAGTATGATGGAAAATTCATCCCCGCCCAATCGGCCCACCACATCGGATCTGCGTACCGATTTAAGCAGGATGTCACCAACTGTCTGCAATACCTTGTCTCCTTCGAAATGGCCGAACTTGTCATTCACTTTCTTGAAGTTATCCAGATCGATATAGGCGATGGTCGTAGGTCTGATGTGCCGCGCTGCCAGTTCGAACATCTTTTCGGCCACTTCGTTGAATCCCCGCTTGTTCATGGCGCCGGTCAGGTTGTCCGTTCTGGATAGCTCCTTTTCGGCGTTCAGGCTGGACTTCAGCTGGATCAGCAATTGCACCGTGATCAAAAACAAGCCCATTCGTATGATGGAATTCCAATAGGGGGCCAAAGGATTGTTGAAGGGATGTCCGGATGACGACCCGATATCGACCAGATACCAGATGAACGTGGATAGCAAGCACATGATGATGCTGTTGCGGTAGCTTCCGTACCATGTGGTCAGCGCGACGGGTAACAGCAGGAACAGCGAAACGGTGATTTCGTATCCCACCAGGTAACTTGTTGTGCTGATGAAACCCAGCATTAACAGCGGTATCGCCCACTTGCGCGTGGCTGAGTGCTGGCCGAATATAGAATCAAGTTTCTGCAAAATCCTGTCCATACCTTACCCCCCCTTTTTTTGTCAGGAATCATAACAGATATGTCGGAAAAATCGCATCGAATCAACCGCAAAGTCCAGGTTACGGATTTTCCATTACAATCCGCCCATGCCAGCATTTTACGCATTGGTTCCCGCCGCCGGTTCGGGTGCGCGCATGGGGCAGGATTTGCCTAAACAGTATGTGCCGCTGGCC
>QJWF01000133.1 GCA_003235435.1 Nitrosomonadales bacterium | reverse complement strand
GAATCACATTCTGGCCATTTCTGATGGCCAGCGAAAAATCCACGATCACAACATCCGGCTGGACGTTTCGTATGCTTCGCACAGCATCATTCTCGTTATCCGCCTCACCCGCCAACTCGACACATGAAATACGTTGCAACATCTCGCGCAAACGTTCACGTACCTCGGTTGAATCTTCAACAATAAAAACTCTCATAGCAGGCCACAGGGTTCGTTCATCTCGGTCAAGATAATGCCAACCTATGAACACGGAAAAAATCAGAAACGGCTGAAAGTTTTGTGGGAAAAAAGGGGGGGTGGGGTAGGAATTTTCCTATACGGGCATGGCCGTGTGCGCAGCACCGAATGCCGTATCCGTTCTATGTGAACTATCAAGGGAGTGCCGGCCGGTTGCCTAAATCAGGGCAGCTTCGCTATTCCGTGTTCGATTGCATAGCGAACCATATCGGGCACGGTTGTAAGGTTCAGCTTTTGCATGATGCGCGTCTTGTGCGTACTGACGGTTTTGACGCTGATGTTGAGGCGGTTTGCGATTTCGGTGACACTGTTTCCGGCAATCAAACTTTCGAATATTTCAAACTCTCGGTTGGACAGCAGGGTATGAGGTGGCGCGTTTCCGGCTTTGTTGAGTGCGCCCATCGCCATACTTTCTGCCGCTTCCTGGCTGATGAATATGCCGCCTGCAGCCACCTTGCGAATCGCTGACACCAGCATGGAAGAGGCACTGTCCTTGCACAGATAGCCTGATGCACCCGCTTTCAGGGTGCGTGCTGCATACTGGTTTTCCTTTTGCATGCTGAGTATGAGGATAGGCAGCGCAGGTTTTATGGCCTTGATCAGTTTGATCAGCTCGAGCCCGCTGGGCCCCGGCATGGACATATCGAGCACCACGATATTCCATTCACGCCGGCGTACTTCGCGTAGCACTTCCTCGCCATTTCCAGCTTCTCCATCCACTCGCATGTCGGCACATGAAGAAAGTATCTGCTTCAACCCATCACGCATGATGGCGTGGTCGTCCGCAATCAGGATGTCGATGATCATTGTTTCACATGTGCCGCTGCGGATTTCGGAATGCAGGCCTCGATCCTGGCCCCCGACCCCGCTTCGTTGAAAACATCCAGCCTACCTCCCAATATCTTGACCCTTTCGCGCATTCCCAACAAGCCGTAGGTTTTCCTGCTGGCATCGGTTTTGGACGGCAACCCGCGCCCGTTGTCCTGAACAATCAAAAGTATATTTTCCCCGATTTCCCTCAGGTCGATACCTACCCGACTGGCGCCGGAATGTCGCGCCACATTGGTCAACGATTCCTGCAAAATGCGGAACAAAGAAGTGGCGATCTGATCTTCGAGATCAAGCTCAGGAGGGTCTATCGACAGATCACAGGCGATGCCGGTTTGCGCCGAGAATTTTTCTACATGGTGCTCAATTGCTGCGGCCAAACCCAGATCATCCAGCATCCCGGGGCGCAGATCCTCGGAAATACGCCGGACCGTATCCACAGTCCTCCCGAGCAAGCTCTGCATCGAATGCAACCGGTTCTGGAGCTCATGCTCCTGCATGTCGATATTCTCGTGCAGCCACTTCAAGTCGAAATTCAGCGCAGTCATAGTCTGCCCCAGTTCGTCATGCAATTCACGGGCTATGCGTTTGCGTTCGCTTTCCAATGCCGACTGCTGGAAGATAGTCAGTTCGCGCAATTCATTCTGCACTTGCCCGCGCTGCGAGCTTTCATCAATAAAATCCAGGGAAAACGAAATATCCTCGGCAAGATTACCGAGAAGCTGGATTACGTCATTGTTCAGCGCCCCGACTTCGTTTAAATACAGGGAGAATGCACCGATAATCTGATTGGACTGTCTTAGCGGCGACACGAGAGACGCGCGATAACCACGCTTTAGCGCTTCGTCGCGCCACGGAGCCATGCGTGGGTCACCGACTATGTCGACGCAGGCAACGCATGATCCGGTTTTGATCGCCCTTCCGGTCGGCCCGTTCCCGGTGGTTTCATCGAAAATATTGACATCAAAATTGTCGAGATAACCGTCAACATGGCCGGCCTGCGCCACAGGAACGACAGCGCCACTGGTTCGATCAAGCAGGCCGATCCATGCCATGTGGAACAAACCTGATTCCACGGCAATACGACAGGCCGTCTCAAACAGCTTGCCACGCTCCCGGATGAGGATATTGGCCGAATTGATATCGCTCTGCATTTTATATAGCCTGTTGATGCGCTCTATTGATTTGCGCATCTTGTCTCGCTCGGTGAAATCAATGAGGAAGGCAGTGCTCATTGGCCCATCCTTGTACATTACGCGCCTGGCAGCAACATATAACGGGAACTGTGAACCATCCTTGCGCAATCCGATCGTTTCATAATTTGTTTCAACCGGCTCAAGCTGGCTGCGGCGCCTGATACGATCTTCCATTTCCGCCCTGCATTGTGGCGCAATCTGGTTGATCAACGGTTTCCCTTTCACATCATCGATATTTGCGTAACGGAACATCTCCAGGAGCGCCGCATTGCCGTCAACTATATATCCATCGCGTGAGAACGATATCGCGATGGGCGACTGTTCGATGATGGAGCGGAAACGATTCTCGCTTTCGCGCAATGCCTCTTGATTCCGTTTACGCTCGCTTATGTCCCGAACTGTTGCGAGCAGGTGCGGTATTCCCCCAAGTTCAAAGCATTTCAGGGAAACCTCAGTATCAAATTCCGTACCGTCATAGCGAATGTGTTGACATTCGAAAAATTGCGGTTCTCCGCCATAAGCAGATTCAAACCTTTCCAGCGCCATGATTTTTGACGATCGCCCATTCGGCTGGACTTCTGGAGAAAATCGATATGGCATTTGACCGATGATTTGCCCCCTGGTACAACCAAACATCTTCAGCGTAGCCTGGTTGCAATCGACAATCATGCTTTCTTTTATCAGAAATATCGCGTCGGTCGACACCTCGAACAACGTACGATAATGTTTCCCTGTATCCAGGATATCCTGCTGTTGGTTGTGACGTTTCATTATGTTGTCAGGCAGCTTGTCATCAACTTTAATTTTCAACATTCGATTTTCCAGATATTTTAATAGTCATTCGCTTTGGATTCAGGCTTGGGTGGAAAGGAACATCTCTTTGTCTTTAAGCAGGCATGCAAGTTACATTCTCGGCACAACCAGGAAATTTTCTGGCAAACCTTAAACAGCACTCCAGAATAACTGGGGGGGCTCTGCGAACTTTTTCCTGATAGCAAGAATGTCATCGAGACGTTCCTGGAAGAGGTCCACCAGATGTGGTTCAAAATGTTTCCCCCGGTTATCGTCGATGTATTCCAGGGCTGCTTCCAATGTCCAGCCCTTCTTATAAGGCCGTGTCGAGGTAAGCGCATCGAACACATCGCTCAACGCAACAATTCGCCCCACCAAGGGGATATGTTCACCTTGCAGGCCTTCGGGATAACCGCTCCCATCCCATTTTTCGTGATGACCCAAGGCGATAATGCGTGCCATGGTCAGCAATTCTGAATCGTCTCCCGACAGAATTTCGGCTCCGATGGTGGTGTGTGTCTTCATGATTTCCCACTCGGATGGATCCAGTTTGGCAGGTTTGAGCAGGATATAGTCGGGTATGCCGATCTTGCCGATATCGTGCATGGGGCTGGCATTAAGTATCAATTCGCAATCTCTTGGACACATGCCGGCAGCCTCTGCCAGGATCATCGAAATGTTACTCATACGGATGATGTGCATGCCGGTTTCGTTGTCGCGGAATTCCGCGGCCCTGCCCAAGCGTCGCACGATCTGCAAGCGCGTATCATAAAGTTCCTTGGTGCGCTCGCTTACCCGTTGCTCCAACCACTCGTTACGTTCCTTCATGAACTTGCGATACAGCTGTACTTGCAGCAAGTTGCTTACTCTTGCCAGCAGCTCTTCCATCGAAAAAGGCTTGGTGACGTAATCGCTTGCTCCAAGTTTAAGTGCATGAATCCGGTGTTCCTGATCATATTGAGCAGTCAGAATAAGGATAGGAGGCAAGTCTTCGCTCCCGAGGGCCTGGAGTTGACGCATAACCTCAAATCCATTCATACCCGGCATGTTGAGATCTAAAATGATGAGGTCAATATCGTGTTGCCGAAAAATCTCCAGCACAGCATGTGGATCGGTGGTGGATAGCAGGTTGAGATAATTGCTGCTGCTCAGAGCCCGGTCCAAAAGTTTTATATTGACCGGCTCGTCATCCACCAACAGAATGGTGCCATCTTTGGTACCAGATTCTGCCAAAGAATCAATATTCACTTCATGATTCGCCTTGGAACCCATTACGTGCCCTTCAGAATGAGAGGCCTGGCTCGTTCTTCAAGTTAAACCCTCATTGCTCTTAGCAAAAAATTGATAAATTCTCCACGGTTAACAATGTTATCTTCAATTATCCGGAGCAGAATTTACCTGTTTGGCGAAGACATCATCTACCACTTGAAGCAACCTGTCCACATCAATCGGCTTGGTCAGATATTCGACGAAGCCCGCCGCCTTGCCGCGGGCCAGGTCCTTGGGCATGGCGTTGGCGCTGATAGCCACCACGGGAATGTCGCGAGTCGTTTCTTTCTCACGCAGGCATTGCATAACCGCGTATCCATCCATGTCAGGCAGGTTGATATCCATCAGGATCAGTGCAGGCCGGTGTAGCTCGGCAAGTTCCAGCCCCAGGCTGGGCGCGCTTGCTGTGTGCAGGTGAATGCTTTGACGGCGACTCAGGATACGTTCTATCAAGCGCATGTTGGCTGGATTGTCCTCGATACACAGGATGTCCCATCGCTGCTGGCCAGTTGAGACTTTGTTATGCTCTTTAATGTCTTGTTGATCCGTATGAGGTTGCTCAGCATGGCCCGTGGCAACAGGCAAACGAACCCAAAAGGTGCTTCCGGTTCCGGGTGTGCTTTCCACGCCGATCTCGCCTCCCATCAGTTCAACCAGGCGTTTGCAGAGAGCCAGCCCGATACCGGTGCCTTCAATTGAAGATTGGTCGGCATTCAGACGCTCGAAGGCAATAAACAAACGTGATTGCTGCTCGGCAGTGATTCCCTCACCTGTATCGCTGATGCGGATCTGCAGTGATTCTCCCTGAACCAGGCAGACGATGCTGATAGAACCTTTTGAACGATTGTACTTGACTGCGTTTGACAGCAGATTAAGGATCACCTGTTTAAGGCGTGTGCGGTCCGCAAGAACATTTTCGCCACAATTCTGCCCGGCTTCGACGATGCGGATGCCTCTACCTTCGGCCTGGGGACGGATCAATGTCAGGCAGTCTGTAATCAGCGGAAACAGCGGTACCGGCTCCCTGCTGACGGTGAATTTCCCGGATTCGATGCGCGCCAAGTCGAGCACCTCGTTGATCAGATCAAGCAGATGCTGGCCGGCATGAAGAATCTCCCGCACATTGTCTTTCTGTTCGCCCTTGAGTTTCCCCATGTTAAGCAATTGGCTGAAACCGAGGATGGCGTTCAACGGTGTGCGCAGTTCATGACTCATGCGCGAGAGAAATTCGGACTTGGCCTCGTTGGCACGTTCGGCTTCATCTCTTGATGCCGCCAACTCCGAGGTGCGCTCTGCAACGCGAGACTCCAGTTTCTCATTGATAGCCCGCATCGAGTCCTCTGCGTTCCTGCGCTCGGTGACATCGATTGTCGCGCCGATGGTACGTATCGGGTGGCGTTCATTCCCACTACCCTCGAAGAACGTTCGAGAGCGGGTTGATATCCAGCGGACCGCACCATCACTCCTCACGATCCGATGTTCGATGACAAAATTCCCGTCTCCAGCCGGGTCATGCGCACGCCTGATCTGCCCGACGACCCGTTCAAGATCGCCGGGAAAGATGCACTTGACGAACCCCTGCAAATCGATCGCCTCATCAGGCTTCCAACCGTAGATCTTGCGCACTTCAGGCGACCAGTAAATGGTTTCATTCACCTGATCATGATCGAAGATGCCGATATTTGAAACTCGCACCGCCTGACTCAACCGCTCGTCGCTCAGGCGAAGTTTTTCTTCGGCGAGCTTGCTGGCGGTGATATCGCGCATGATCGTGGACACATAAAGCAAGTTGCCCTGTTCATCCTTGTGGCTGATGATGACCTGTGAAACCGGTATCTCCCTTCCATCCCTAGTGAGCAGTGCAGTCTCGCCTGACCAAGTTCCTTCCCTGATGGCAGTTGGGATACCTTCA
>QJWF01000189.1 GCA_003235435.1 Nitrosomonadales bacterium | reverse complement strand
ATGACCGACCAAATCAGAATAGCTCCCTTAATGTCTCAGACGATATCGCGCCAGAAAAACCCCTCTTCCTGCGTAGCCACACCCACCCAGTCTTCTTCACAATCAAGCACGCCGCACAAAGCGCGAACCGCAAGTTCCGGTGTGTTGTTTTTTCTGCTGAGATGCGCGGCTATCAGATGCTGCAGTTTGTCCGCCTCCAGGCTCGCCAGAATACCTGCAGCATCGCGGTTGTTCAAATGACCGAGTCTCCCGCCCACGCGCTGCTTCAAACTGAACGGATAGTCGCCATTCATCAGCATATCGCTGTCGTGATTGCACTCCAGCACGAGAGCATGACAACCGTTCAGTATATGTTCGATATGTGCGGTACCGCATCCGGTATCGGTCAAAACACCCAACCGCCTCGCGCCGTCGCAGAAAACGAATTGCACCGGTTCTGCAGCATCATGCGGAACGGGATAGGGGATGATTTCGATATCACCGACAGAAAAAGGCTGATGCGAATCGATTTCGTTTATTTGCGCGATCCCGGAGAAGGCTTTAGGCTGCCTGTGCAGCGTACCGTGGGTGACCCAGACGGGAAGGCCGAACTTGCGCGCCAACATGGCCACACCGCCGATGTGATCGCCGTGCTCGTGGGTTACGACGATACCGTCCAATTGCTCCGGAGAAACGCCGAGCCGCGCCAAGCGCGAGATGGTGTCCTGCAAACCAAAGCCGCAATCCATCATCACCAGCGTCCGGCCGGCTTCTACCAGCAGCGCGTTGCCTTCGCTGCCGCTGCCCAATGAAGAAAATCTCAATGCCTTGTTCCCCGAGAATCGAATTCACTGATTGATGTACTTGTAGATCTCTTCGGTCAACCTCTTGGTGACGTTGCTGCTTGCACCATCCTGATCGGTGACCGAAACTTCGCATGCTGTTCCGCCATCCTTGATGTTGACCCGATAATGTTTGCCGGCAGGATCGTCATTCTTCCAGAACTTCAACTTTTCGGACCAACTGCTCTTGACCTTGATCGGGCTCAGGAAGTATGTGCCCATTTGTCGATCCTTATCCTCCACCCCCAATTCGGCACTCTCGATGGCAAGTCCCACCCTGCGCCAGGACCTGTCGAACGCATCATTCACCGTGATTATGACGTTTCCACCTGATATCTCGCGCAGGGTGGCGGTTCCGGCTGGCTCGGGTGTGCTTCCAACCGGCGCGCTTGCAACAGCCTTGGTAACGTCCGCAGCCTTTTTCGCCTGCGTTTCGCTGGCGCCGAAACGCACCATCAGGCGCTGCAGCATGATTTTCTCAAGTTCCGGTTCATTGGCGCGTAACTGCCATTTGGAGCTGGATTTGTCTTCGGTATAAACCTGCTCCATGCCGCGATGCGTTATGTACACCTCGGTGCTCTTCCCATCCCTGCCACGCTCCAGACGTGTAAGATATTGATCTTTTTCGTTTGACGAGTAGACGTTGTCAAACACCTTGCCGAGCACATCCCGTATCGGGCTCTGGGGAATCTTGGCGCGATTTTCCGCCCAAGCCGTTTCCATCACCCCCGCAGACCGATCTTCGCTCTTTATGGTCAACCCGTTCTCCTGCCAGAAAGCTTTTACCACGGACCAAACCTTGTCGGGATCCTCATTCACAACCAGCCATCGCCGTGCGCCATCCCGTTCCATGCGAATGCCTTTTACTTCCGGCAATACCGTTGCGGAACCGCCGTTGCCGACAGCAGATCCCCTGCTGTAATCGGAATAGGTCGCACTGGCCGCACCATCTGCCTGGGGCACCTTGTAGCGATCATCCGCTTCCGGCGCGGTAAGGTCGGGCGGAACTTCCAACTTGTGCAACTGCTTCGAGCCGGCACCGTAATCGACAACCTTGTTCGTGCTGAGCGAACTGCAGCCAATCAGGGAACATAGCACCATACCGGAAATCCCGATCTGCAATACTTTCATTGATACTCTCCAGCCATACTGTCTATTGGACATCGAAACTTTAAAGTACGCCAGCCTGGCGCATCGCAGCCTCGACCACCGCATGCGAGGATTGTGACAAAGGCGTCAGCGGCAGGCGCAGTATGTTTTTCATATGCCCCATGCGCGCCACAGCCCACTTGACAGGTATCGGGTTTGCCTCGACGAACAGGCTGCGGTGCAATCCAAGCAACCTGAAATTGATCTCGCGCGCTCTGGTGATCTCGCCGTTCAGTGCTGCAACACACATCTCGTGCATCAGTTTGGGCGCGACATTTGCCGTGACCGAGATCGAGCCGCGTGCGCCGAGCAGCATCAACGCCAGCGTGCTGGCATCGTCGCCACTATAAACTGCAAAACCCTTCGGGGCACGCAGCAACAGGTCGCTGCCGCGCTCGATGTTTCCGGTAGCGTCCTTGATGCCGACGATATTGGGTATCTGCGCCAACCGCAGCGTCGTGTCGTTGCTCAAATCGGCGACGGTTCGCCCCGGCACGTTATACAGGATGTGCGGCATTTCCACCGCCTCTGCGATGGTTTTGAAGTGCTGATACAGGCCTTCTTGGGTCGGCTTGTTGTAATATGGGACAACTGTCAACGAAGCGTCCGCGCCGGCCTTTTTTGAAAATGAGGCGAGTTCGATGGCTTCCCTGGTTGAGTTGGCGCCGGTTCCGGCGATGATCGGGATACGCCCGGAGGCATGCTTCACCGCCTCGGCTATCAGTAACTCATGCTCTTCCACATCAACTGTCGGAGATTCTCCGGTCGTGCCAACCACGACGATGCCGTCAGTCCCCTGCCCGATATGGTAATCGATCAATCCCCTGAATGCTGCCATGTCGAGGCTGCCGTCTTCGCGCATAGGCGTGACGATTGCTACCATGCTGCCTGTGATCATATTCTTTGTGCTCGTCGAAAGCGCGCATTTTACCTGAATACCCAAATGCACCAAAGGGGGCAACGCGACAAAAACCATCCGATTGTGAAATAATGACACACTTTTGAATTCTGGCGGCTTAATGTCTGCGATCACACTTACCACCCTTCATCCGGGCGATATCGCCACCATAGTCGCTATACACGCCGAGGAAGCTTTGCATCTGCGGCTGCTTGCACTCGGCTTTCGCAGCGGCAAGCAAATCGAGATGATACGCAAGGCCAGCTTCTCAGGGCCGCTGCAAGTCCGCATCGGCACTACCGACATCCTGCTGCGTCGAGTCGAAGCCACCAAGATCACCGTTAAAAAATCATGAAGCGCATCGCTCTCCTAGGAATGCCCAACACAGGCAAATCGACACTGTTCAATCGCATGACCGGCGGAGCGGCGCGGGTCGGAAACTGGCCGGGCATCACCGTCGAATTGCTCAGCGGCAAGATTCTGCTGGGCGGCGACATGGTCGAGATTATTGATCTACCGGGCATCTACGATCTGCACGGTTTCTCAGACGACGAGCAAGTGGTTCGCCACTTCCTGCACGACAACGTGCCCAACCTCGCGCTGGTGATCCTGAACACCACGCAAATCGAACGCCAGATGAGCCTGCTGCTGCAACTCAAGCAGCTCGACATGAACATCGTCGTGATACTCAACATGGCTGACGAAGCCAGAAAATTCGGTATCACCATCGATGTTGAAATGATGTCCGCCATGCTGGGTCTGCCGATCTACCTGCTCAGCGCAAAATACGGCAGCGGCTATCCTGAAGCTATGCAGGCCGTGGCAAAAGCCCTGCGTTATCCCACACCCGGCATGGCTGAAGAGCTGCGCAGCCAGCTGGAAAGGGACGAGCAGATAGAGACTGAAATGGCCCACGTTCTCAAGAGCACCGTGCAAGTACCGGCACAGCTTTCGGACAAACTCACTGAAAAGCTGGATGACATCATGCTGCATCCATGGCTGGGTCTTCCGATCTTTTTTGGCGTCATGTATCTGCTGTTCCAGGGCGTCTTCTTTCTCGGGGGGCCTTTGCAGGACATCGTTAATAACTCGCTCGGCTGGTTCCGTGAAGCCGCACTTGAGCCGATGCTCGGCGGACTACCTCAATCTGCGCAAGGTTTTCTGCTGGACGGGATATACAACGGCGTTGCTACCGTCGCGGCGTTCGTGCCGATCATCGTGCTGTTTTTCCTGTTCATGGCGATCGTCGAAGACAGCGGTTATCTTTCACGCGCCGCCTTCCTGATGGACGCGCTTATGTCGCGCCTTGGATTGGACGGTCGCGGCTTTGTGATGCTGCTGATGGGCTTCGGTTGCAATGTGCCTGCGCTGATGGGTACGCGCGTGATGCGCTCGCGTGCAATGCGCCTGCTCACGATGCTGGTGATACCTCTGTCGCTGTGCTCGGCACGCCTGCAGGTGTTCATCTTTTTCACCGCCGCGCTGTTCACCGCGCAAGCCGCACCTGTCGTGCTGTTCAGCCTTTACCTGTTCAGCTTCGGGACCGCGATACTCACCGCACTGCTTTTCAAGGGCAGATTCAAGAACAATGAACCTTTCGTTCTTGAGCTTCCGCCATACCGCTTCCCCACCGTGCGCCAGATGGCACTTCGCGGCTGGCTGGAAGTGCGGCATTTCCTGCGCCGCGCCACCAAGTTTATTGTCGCCGGCGTGGTGCTGGTGTGGCTGCTCACCAATCTGCCGCCTTCCGCCACACCTGCCAGCGCGGACACATGGGCAGGCATGATAGGCAGCGCGACGCATCCGTTCTTCGCGCCGCTCGGCATAAACGAACAGCTTACCATCGCGCTGATCTTCGGTTTCATCGCCAAGGAGATCGTGATCGGCGCGCTTGCAGTGATCTACGGTCTTTCCGGTGATGCGCTCAGCGGCACGATCGGGCACCAACTGGACTGGGTGCAAGCCTACAGCTTCATGCTGTTCACGCTGCTCTACACACCGTGTCTGGCCACCATCGCCACACTGCAAAGCGAATCGAAACAGACTGGCTTCACAGCGCTTTCTCTGGTCTGGTCGCTGGGACTTGCATGGCTGGTGAGCTTTTCGTTCTATCAGGGCGCAAGGGCGCTGGGGTACTGAGTTCCACCAGTCTGAGTGACGGCATTGTGGGCAGGTGCAGTTCGAATCACATCAAACAAGTATCCGCTCAGCACTGCCCGTCATCCGTCCTGAATTTGAGCATCAAGATACCGGTCGATGGTTTGATGATATTTTTTGTCCTGCGTATACTTGAAATATCAACGCTGATTCCAAACTGCCATGCTGATCAATTGTGTTGCCTACCAGAACGGCGTAAAACTGGCCGACCTGACCGTTGATGAAATCAGTGGCTACCTGGGGCGGCCGGACTGCTTCATATGGGTTGCCTTGCGTGATGCCAGCGATTCAGAGATTGAGAAAATGCAGGAAGAGTTCGGCCTGCACGACCTGGTGGCAGAGGA
This sequence comes from Nitrosomonadales bacterium, assembly GCA_003235435.1. Classification (GTDB taxonomy): domain Bacteria; phylum Pseudomonadota; class Gammaproteobacteria; order Burkholderiales; family Gallionellaceae; genus Gallionella. The sequence continues at coordinate 886 of QJWF01000189.1, read as the reverse complement.
CGCGCGGCATGGCCACCAACGACCGAAAATAGAGGAATATGATGAGTCGCTGTTTGTGGCGATGCACATGATCAAGGTCGTCGATTCAAATCTGGCAGTCGGTGAAGTCAGCATATTTGTCGGACGCGATTTCATCCTTTCCATACGCAACCGCAGCGAGGAGGGTTTTCTGGGCGTGCGCGACCGTTGCGAACGAGAACCGGAGCTGTTGCGGCTGGGTTCGGGATTCGTGCTCTATGCATTGATGGATGCTGTGGTAGACCGCTACTTCCCTGTGATAGATGATCTGGAGACGCAACTTGAAATCATCGAAGAGCGCATTTTCGAAAAAGGGTCGGCCCTCAAGAACATCGAATTGTTGTACGAACTCAAGCGCAAGACCGTAATACTCAAGCATGCGGTCACACCCTTGATGGAGGCTACCGGAAAACTGCACGGCGGGCGCGTTCCGCCCGTTTGCGCTACCACGCGTGAGTATTTCCGTGATGTTCATGACCACCTCACCCGGATAAACTCGGCGATAGAAAATATGCGGGATACCATCGGCACGGCCATCATGGTCTGCCAGTCCACGATATCTGTCGAGCAAAACGAAATCAATAAGCAACTGGCGGCATGGGCAGCGATTTTTGCCATTGCAACAGTGTTCACAGGAATTTGGGGAATGAACTTCAAGGATATGCCGGAATTGCAATGGGGTTACGGTTACCCGCTTGCGCTGCTCTTCATCATCGCGGTCTGCGTATTCCTGTACCGGCGCTTCAAGCGTTCGGACTGGCTGTAAGTGCTTGAATAAAAGGGTGTCAGACGGCTCGCATGCTGCGGAAAACAATATTCTGCAACCCAACCAGACCGGTCCACGCTTTTCAGTTGCTGAATAACGCGT
>QJWF01000152.1 GCA_003235435.1 Nitrosomonadales bacterium | reverse complement strand
CATGCCGGTACAGTGCCAGCAGTGCGAGAAACCGCCCTGCGTCAAGGCATGTCCGGTGCGGGCGACCTTCCGTGATCATGCCGGCGTGGTGCTGATCGATTACAACTGGTGCATTGGCTGCCGCATGTGCCAGCTGGCCTGTCCCTACCATGCACGGCGTTTCAACTGGGGTGAACCCAAACTTCCTGCCGAGGAAATGAACCCGAAGACCCATTATTTCGGCAACCGGCCGCGCATGCGCGGCGTGATGGAGAAATGCACGTTCTGCGTGCAGCGGACCCGGGAAGGCAGGGATCCCGCCTGCCTGGAAGCCTGCCCGGTGGGCGCGAGGAAGTTCGGCAATCTGCTCGATCCCGAAAGCGATGTCAGGCGGGTGTTGGCCACCAAGCGGGTTTTCCGCTTCAAGGAAGAGTTTGGCACCTATCCAAAATTTTTCTACTACATCGGCTGAGGTTACGAAATGAATAACGTATTTTCTTTTGCAAGGGACTTCGGCTCATACGCAATCAAGGGTGGGAAGATGTACTACTCCTGGCTACTGTTCCTGGGGTTTTTCATCCTGGTCGGTTCGTATACGGCCTACATACAATTGACCGAAGGGCTCATCGTGATCGGTGCGACCGACCAGGTCACGCTGGAATCGTTTTTTGCCAACTTCGTCTTCACCGCGCACGTCGCGGCGGCGGCCGTGCTGGTGGTGGCTCCGGGCTATTTCTACCATCGCAAGGACCTGAAGGAGCTTGCCGTGATGGGCGAGATCATCGCCATGGTCTTTGTGGCAACAGGCATCACATTCATCCTGTTCCATATGGGCAGGCCGGACCGGACATGGCATATAGTCCCGCTCATAGGCCACATGAATTTTCCCAACTCTATGCTCTCGTTCGACACGATCGTGTTGAACGTCTATCTGGTGCTCAACATGATCGGGGTGAGTTACATCCTGTTCAAAAAGTATGTCGGCACGTTCCATGAGAAGCAGTTGGCGATCTGGTTCAAGCCGATCGTTTTCCTGGCTATTGCATGGGGACCGCTGATCCACATTGTCACGGCCTTCGTACTCGCAAGCAATGCGAGGGTGGGGATGTGGTCGACCGCTGTCCTGCCCTTTGCCTTCCTGAGCATGGCAGGGGCGTCGGGTCCGGCACTGGTCGTCCTGATCTTCCTGCTGACCCGGAAATTCACCGATCTCGAGATCGGCAATCCCGCAATCGACCTGATGACCGACATCATCGCATGGAGCCTCGGCATCCTGATGCTGGTATTCGCCTCAGAGTTCTTTACGCTGCTCTACCCGAGCACCGAGCACGCCAACTCGCTGGTATACAACATGTTCGGACACAAGGGTCTCAATCATTATGTGCCATGGTTCTGGGGCACGATCATTGCATTGGCATCCTGTTTTATTGCGCTGCTGTTCCGCAGGGTCCGGCACAGTTATGACCGCTGGTTGCCACTGGTTTGTTTCGTGGTGTTCTTCGCGGTCCTGATTGAGAAGCCGATGATCCTTATCTTCCCGTCTTTCAGCCCTTCTCCGCTGGGAGAGTATACGGAATACCACGTCACCCTGATCGAGTTATTTAACGTGCTGTTCGTTTGGGCGCTTGGATTCTTCTGGCTGACCGTGATTTTGAAAGGCGCAATCGGCATACTTACCGGCGAGGTGAGGCATCACAGTGCACCGGCTGTTTCTCCGGACGGAACTCGGGGAGGTATTTGAAATGGATATTTTTCATCGAAATTCAAGAATCTCTTTGCTTGCCCTGTCCTGTATCCTGGTGGGCGGATTGAGCGCGTATGGCATCGCATACTCTGCGGAAGAAAAACCTGTCGAAGCCCATAATGCGCAACCGGTTACAGACTGCTTTGAAAGCAGGATAGGCTACTCATCTGTCACCAGGGTCGAAAATGCCGTGCCGGAGTATGGCTACCCGAATGTCAAGTGCTCGCAAACAACAGGCGGTGTATTATGGTGGGCAGACCCCTTTGTCGGGACAGTTCCGATGGGCGAAATGCCTAAGATAGGCGATATCACGCACGGGGATTTTTCCAATGCTGTTGTGAGGCCGAGAGAACCCCTATTAACATATTTCAATTTGGGCCCCAATGGATGCAAGACATGCCATGACGGTAAAATTGTGCCAACACCAAAGAACAAAAAGCCAAGGCTGATATCTATGCATCAGGACATCGTCAATAATTCACTCGAACTGATGCATGGCCGCGGGGCGATCTGGTGTCTCGATTGTCACAGCGCAACGAACCGCAATCATCTGGTTGATCGCGAGGGAAACGAGTTCAGCTTCAACCAGCCCCAAAAACTATGCGGCAGTTGCCATGGCGAGAATTACATCGACTGGAGGGCAGGAGTTCACGGAAAAAGAATAGGTTCATGGGTTAAGGGTGGCAAGAAGAGATGGTGGGTATGCACTGAATGTCATAACCCCCACACCGTTCAGGTAAACAGGTTTAATCCGCTTAAACCGGAACCACCGCCTGCTCTGCCAAGGGGAATGAAAAACGCAAACTATGAACGGACCGATGAAGGTAAGCACTAGAACAGTATCGGTCCCGTCGCGTTGGTTGCAACCAATACAATTAACTTCAAGAGGTGCTATATGAAAAACAGAATCTTGCCGGCCGGCATCACTGCCATGGCTTTGTCTTTTCTCTTGATCGCATTTCCGGCAAAGGCAGCGGAAGATATCAGCTACAAGAAAGACATCTTTCCGATATTCAATGATTACTGTTTGAATTGCCACAAGCCCGGCGGCAAGGGATACAAGAAAAGCGGGCTCGACCTGCGCACCTACAAGAGTCTGATGAAGGGCACCAAATTCGGCGCTGTTGTTAAACCGGGCGACAGCTATACCAGCATCCTGGTGCAGGTGGTCGAGGGGCGCGTCCATGCTTCGATCAGGATGCCGTACGGGATAAGCGGAGGACTGGCCAAGGACAAGATCGAGCTGCTGAGGAAATGGGTGCAGCAGGGGGCCAAGGACAACTGACCGGGAGCAAGAAGGCCGGCTCGCGCCGGCCCCGGTCACAGTGAGCAGACCGAATCTATTTCTGGCCCAGGATCCAGGTCACGATGGATTTGATGTCGGCATCGCTGACGGATGCAGGTGTTGCCGGCATGGGCATCATCATATTCGGGAAAGAACCGGAACCGCCGCTGCGCACCTTCTTCTCCAGCTTGGCTTGGGCTTGTTTGTCGCCGGCATATTTGGCGGAAATATCTTTCAAGGATGGACCAATGCCTGATTTGGCTGGAGTGTGGCAAGAGCCGCAACCACTCTTGTTGAACAGGGCTTCACCTTCATCTGCGGCAAATGCAGTGGCAGAAAAGCAGATCGAGGCGGTAATTGCTGCAAGATACAGGGCTTTCAAGACAGTCTCCTTGGGTTAATGAAGGTGTTCATGGTACATCTGAATATTTGACAGCCAGTTGACGTAAATCAATAGTGATTCAGGAAATTTCAAGCCTTGCGAACTTCCAGCACTTTATCTATCGCGGCTGTAAATGCGGCGATCTCCCTTTCGACCGGCACAAGGGCGGGATCGATTTTGCCGGAAGCCGCATCCTTAAAGCTGGCTTCCAATGTTTCAGCCGCTTTTTGCAGGGTTTCCGCTCCGAGAGTGCCCGCCAATCCTTTCAGGGTGTGCGCCAGCCTTTCTGCCGTAATCCGGTCCCCTGCTTTCAAGGCATCCCGGAAGCTGGTTGCAAAATCCCGATGGTTGACCCTGAACTTGTCGAGCAGCGCCAGATATAGAGCCGCGTTCCCTCCAATTCGGCGAACACTTTCTGCAACATTGATTCCCGGCAGGTCGGGAATCAATTCAGGTGCGGAATCTTTCACCGCATGGACAACAGTCACAGCCTTCGAAGGTGTCGACGGGCGCACCCATTTTGCCAGCGTTGCCACGAGGCGATCGGGATCTATGGGTTTGCCAATGTGGTCGGTAATTCCCGCATCAAGAAATTCATTTTGTTGACTGACCATCACATTGGCTGTCAGGGCAATGACGGGCAATTTTGCATGGAGCGGGTTTTTCCTTATCTGACGTGTAGCGGTGACACCGTCCATCACCGGCATCTGCATATCCATCAGCACGCCGTCGAATTGCGCTTCATTCACGAGCTCGATCGCCTCAGCGCCGTTCTCGGCGGTAGTCACGTCGATTCCAAATCCTTCCAGCAACTCCTGCGCAACCTGCCGGTTTATCTCGTTGTCCTCGACCAGCAACAGTCGTGCCCCGCGGATCTGGGAAATGAGTTCCGGATTCAATTGTGCATTGATGATCCTGTACTTGCCTGACGACAAAACACTCCGTCCTGAAACCTTGCTGACAGCATCAAGCAATTTGCTTTGCTGCAAAGGTTTTGCCAGTACGCCATCCACCACCTGGTTATCCAGTTTCTGCAGCATCTCATCCGGGCTGCTGGTAAAGATCAGCAATACTTTTGGCCTGAAACTTGAATATTCTATTTCCCGGAGTTTCCTGGCGAATTCCATGCCGTCCATTTCAGGCATCTTCCAGTCCACTATCACCAGGCCAAATGGATTACCCTCCTCATTTGCCCTCTGTACCAGGCTCAGGCCATCCCTGCCGTTGCTGGCAATTGCCACATCGAGCGCGAATGATTCAAGGTAGCCCTTCAGTATCTTCAGGCTGTTCTCGCTGTCATCCACGGCGAGTACGCGCAACCCACGCAGATCGTTGATCGCTGACTGGTTAATGTTCGATTGCTTCCTCGTCTTTTGGAAGCGCGCGACAAATATGAAGTTCGAACCGGCGCCCGGTGTGCTTTCCACCCATATCCTTCCGCCCATCATCTCGACAAAACGTTTGCTGATCGTCAACCCCAGGCCGGTTCCACCGAATTTTCGGGTGATACTGCTATCCGCCTGGGTGAACGGACGAAACAGTCTGCCGATTTCCTTCTGTGTCATACCGATACCCGTGTCTTTGACTGTGAAACGCAGAATGACCTCATCGCTCGTCTCCCTGGCCAACTCGACACGTACCATCACCTCGCCCTTTTCGGTGAATTTGACGGCATTGCCCGCAAGATTGATCAGCACCTGGCTAAGACGCAAAGGATCGCCAATCAGCAGGTTCGGTACGCCCGGATCCGTTTGCATCAGAAATTCGAGTCCTTTCTCCTGTGATCTGTTGCCCACGATTGTGGCCAGGTTTCCCATGACCTCTTCCAGATCGAAGATCGTGCGTTCGATCTCCATTTTTCCAGCTTCGATCTTCGAGATGTCGAGAATGTCATTCAGGATACCCAGCAGGGATTTTGCCGAGCCATGGATCTTCTGAAGATAATCCTGCTGTTTCCATGACATGGACGTCTGCAGGCAAAGATGGCTCAAGCCGATGATCGCGTTCATCGGCGTGCGGATCTCATGGCTCATGTTTGCGAGGAACAGATCCTTTGTCTGGCTTGCAGCCTCTGCCTGGCTCTTGGCTTCCTCGGCAGCCTTCAGCTTCCGGATCTCGTTCTCAAGTTCCTGATTGACTGCTTCCAGCATATTGTTCCGGTCTGCCACGCTTTTTTCCAGCGCCAGCACGCCCCGTGTGACCAGCAAGGTAAACGCTGCAATGATCAGCAGCATGAACAGGCCGATTACAATGCCCCAGTTCTGCGCGCTTCGAGACTTTTCGATCGCGTCGAGCACATCGTTATGGTAGTCCCGCTCGGTGTTGACCTTGTATGACTTTGCTTCGGACAAATAAGCGTCGCGCAACGCCCTCATTTTCATGATCTGCTGGGTACTGACGACACCTTCCTGGGTCGCCATGCGCCGGGCCACATCCAGAGCAAGTGAAAAATAGGTATTGAATCCGTTTTCCAGTTTTGCGATCACGTCACGGTGCAACGTATCGATCTTCTTCAATTTTTTATACCGGCCCTGTATCTCTGCAGCCTTTTCATTGGCAATGTCCAGAAAGTCCACCTCGCCGGTTGCCACCGCCGCCTCAAGAGCATCAACGGCTATTCCGTACGCATTGAGATTCTTCTCGGCCTCATCGAGTATCGGATAATCGATGTCGCGCAGCTCCTTGAGAACGTATTCCCCTTCAGAAAGAACCATGGATGAATAAACCAGATATGCGGCAAAGCACAGTGTGGCAACAACCGGAACCAGCAATAATTGCCAGGTCAGCGAATGGTCGGAAAATTTTTTCATTGTGTTTTTTCCTTAAGGATTCAGAACAACCCTGACACTTTTATCTACGGCACTTCTGTCGATATAACCGATGGCATTCTGGTTTTTGGCCACGGCCTTTTTGACA
>QJWF01000013.1 GCA_003235435.1 Nitrosomonadales bacterium | reverse complement strand
CGCGCAAATGAGCAAGTTCATGAACCACCACATAATCAATCAACCGCAACGGTAACTTGACTAGTTGCAGATTCAGCAGAACTATACCTTTCGCGGTACAACATCCCCACTGAGTTTTCGCTGAGGAAAGCTTAACCGAGGCTGGCGAGACACTCAGTTTTGGCGCGTAATACTCCACACGCTTCGAAAACAGCTGTTCAGCCTCGCGCCGGTACCAGCAAGATGTCGCATCTTTTATGTCAGCCGGTCCGGAGCCATTATTCTCCACAAACACCAGCAACTCATTTCCCTTCCGATGCGCCGGGGCAACAAACAAACCAGGAACAACCCGCAAACTGAGCAGCTCGCCAAGATATGGGATCGTTCCCCCGTCAACCCAATTCGTTTCTTCGGATATGGCGCCATGCCGCCAGCCATCAAGCCTCGTCACCACCCACCGTGCTTTTTCCTGCAATACGCTGTGCAGCCATTTCTCGGAAGAACGCATCGGTACACTTACGATAAGGCCCCTTTCGTCGATGTGCAAACCGATGCTGCGGCGCTTGGTACTGCGTTTCAATGTGTATGTTACATGCTTGCCTTCGAGCAATACGGCGCGCTGTTCGACGGCGGATGGAACAGCCTTATTTTTCAATTGGCTCAACATCAATGGGGGAGTTGCTGAATTTCATTCTCAATCCAGGTTTCGACGCGAGCGTTTATCTCTTCCGCCTTGAGACCTTTGGTTTCAATCCGTTCACCGATACTCATCGTGATCAGTCCGGGGTGCTTGCTGAACGCGTTGCGCCCCCATAACCGTCCCGCGTTGTGCGCGACGGGAACCACCGGAACACCGCAGCTTTCGGCCAGCAATGCCCCGCCAATCTTGTATTTGCCGCGCTGTCCGAACGGAATGCGCGTCCCCTCAGGAAAGATCACCACGCAAAACCCTTGCCCGAGCCTTTCCTTTCCTTGTTTCAACAATTGTCTCATCGCACCTTTGCCATCACTACGCTTGATGGCAATCGGGCTGGTAAGTGCCAGCGCCCAGCCAAAGAACGGAATCCAGAGCAGTTCGCGTTTCAAAACCCAAACCTGCGGGGGAAAGATTTTTTGCAAGGCCAGCGTCTCCCAAGCCGATTGGTGTTTGCAAAGAACAACGCACGGCTCCTTTGGCAGGTTCTCGATGCCCCGCACTACATGGTGTATACCGCACACCAGCCGCAACAAATACAGCATCATATTCGCCCATTGCGAAATGATGCGGTAGCGTGTAAGCGGACTCAAGGGAAAAGTCAGCAACGCCAGCACCGAGAATATCGGTGTTATGACAACTTGCAAAATCAGGAAAATCAGCGAACGTATTACCAGCATATAAATGTTTTGCCGTTATATCAGTTCGGCAACAACTGCGGCAAGATCGGCCAACACCCGGGTACCTTCAGGCATTCCGCCCGCTGCCCTTGTTTTGCTGCCCTTGCCGGTCAGTACCAGATAGGGCTTGGCGCCCATTGCCGATGCAGATTGCAGGTCGCGCAGCGAATCCCCGACAGCGGGCACACCCTTAAGGCTGCCAAGGCCATAACGCGCCGCAATCTCTTCCATCATCCCGGTTTTGGGTTTTCGGCAATCGCAATCCGCATCGGCGGCATGCGGGCAAAAGAATATTGCGTCGATACGGGCACCGACGAGAGCACACGATTTATGCATCTTGTCATGTATCAAATTCAAAGTAGCCATGTCGAACAACCCGCGCCCAACGCCGGACTGGTTGGTCGACACCACCACGCGATAGCCGGCCTGGTTCAGCCGTGAGATCGCTTCCAGACTGCCGGGTATGGGCTTCCATTCCTCCGGGTTCTTGATGAACTGGTCGGAGTCATAATTGATCACGCCGTCGCGATCGAGAATTATCAGGTTCAAAGCTGATTTATCCATAAATCCTCAGGCTGCCAGTTTGGAAATATCCGCGATGCGGTTCATCGCCTGATGCAGTTGCGACAGCAAAGCCAAACGGTTGGTGCGTAGCTGAGAATCCTCGACGTTCACCATCACGTTGTCGAAGAACGCATCCACCGGCGTGCGCATACCGGCCAAAATCTGCATTGAAGTTGTGTAATCGCCTGCTTTGAAAGCTTCATCGGCTTTTGGCATTATTTGAAGCAAAGACTTTTGCAGCGCCTGCTCGGCAGGTTCTTGCAACAGTGCGGCGTTGACCTCGCCACTTATATCGCCCTCGGCCTTCTTCAGGATATTGCCTATACGCTTGTTGGCTGCGGCCAGGGTGGGAGATTCGGGCAAAGAAACGAACGCGCGAACGGCAGCAAGCCGCTTTGCCACTTCTCTCAGTTGTTGAGGCCGCAAAGTCAGAACGGCCTCTACTTCCTGGCTGCTGTAACTTTGCTCCCTCAAATATCCACTCAGACGCTCAAAAATAAAATTTAGAACAATTTCCGGGGTATCCTTTTGTAGGCCATAAGAACCTTTTGCATTTTGGCCAAGAGTTATTGCTACGGATGGCATCAATGCAAAACTTTCGCGGACTAGCGCATCGATCGGCAGATGCAGATCTTTTTCGATCAGCATCCGAATAATACCCAACGCATGACGGCGCAACGCAAACGGATCCTTGTCGCCGGTTGGTATCTCCCCGATGCCAAACATCCCCAGTAAAGTTTCCAGCTTGTCCGCCAGCGCCACGCAGATCCCGACACTGTTGCGCGGCAGCTCGTCACCTGCAAAACGCGGCTTGTAATGATCTTCAATCGCAAAAGTGATATCGTCGCTCAAGCCGTCGTGTTGCGCGTAATAACGCCCCATAATGCCTTGCAATTCCGGGAATTCGCCGACCATGTCGGTAAGCAGGTCGGCCTTGGATAGCAACGCTACCAGATCGGCTTGCGCAGCCAGTGCATCTCCACCAAGTTTATGTCCAATTGCGCTTGCAATGGCCTGCACCCGTTGCACACGATCACCTTGTGTACCGAGCTTGTTGTGATAGACCACCTTGGCCAGACCGAGCACGCGGTCCTCCAACCGCTTTTTCCTGTCCTGATCGAAGAAAAATTTCGCATCGGCCAAACGCGGTCGCACCACGCGCTCGTTACCACCTATTACTAGGCTCGCATCATTCGGTCGGATGTTGGAGACTATCAGGAACTTGTTGGTGAGTTTGCCTTTGCCATCCAGCAACGGAAAATATTTCTGATTCGCCTTCATCGTAAGTATCAGGCATTCCTGCGGTACCTCCAGAAATTCCTTTTCGAATTTCCCGACCAACACATTGGGGCGTTCGACCAACGCGGTCACCTCATCCAATAAATTATCATCTCCCACCGGAGTAAGCCTTTCCTTGGCAGCGGCAGCGATTATCTGTTTCAATATCTCTTCGCGACGCTCAGTAAAACTGGCAATCACCGCGCCTTCGGTTTCCAGTTGTTGCGCGTAGCTGTCAGCGCTCTTTAAAGATACCTTAGGGCGCTTCGATTCGAAGCGATGGCCCTGTGTTTCACGTCCGGCATTCAAACCTAACACACTTACCGGAACGATGGTCGCGCCATGCAGAGCAACCAAACCATGCGCGGGACGCACAAAATTCACACTGCTCCAGCCATCAGCAAGCTGGTAGGTCATCGCTTTTGGAATGGGCAAATTACCCAGTGTGTCAACCAATGCTTGTTGCAAACCCTCAGCAAGAGTGATTCCAGGTTTATTGATTTCCATAAACAGCTGGTCTGTCTTGCCATCATTTTCCCGCCTTAGCCTTGGCACTGCCGATTCATCTTCACCCAATGCAGCAAGCTTTTTCTTGAGAGCTACCGTCGCCTGTCCCTTCTCATCCAACCCCACGGAAACTGGCATCAGTTTCTGCGAAAATTTGCGGTCATCAGCCTTATCCAGCACCTCGCAAAGATAAACGCCCAATCGGCGTGGTGATGCAATAACCTGTACTTTCCGCGTCTCATCACGCCAAAGTCCGAATTCTTCCAGACAGTCTGCGAGCACACTAGCGAAATGATTCCCCAGATTATGAAGCGACTTGGGCGGCAATTCCTCGACAAACAATTCAACCAATAGATTTCTTATCGCCATCACGCCGCCTTTTCTTCAAGCTGAGCCAACACCTCATCTGCCCATGCCTTTGGCGCCATCGGAAAGCCCAGGCGGGCACGGCTGTCGAAATAGCTCTGCGCCACACTACGCGCGAGATTGCGGATTCGCCCGATATAAGCTGCACGTTCGGTGACCGAGATCGCGCCGCGTGCTTCTAGCAGATTGAAGGTATGCGCAGCCTTCAGCACCTGTTCGTAGGCCGGAAGCGCGAGTTGCTGTTCCATAAGATATTTGGCCTGCTTCTCATGACTGCCAAACGCCCCGAGCAGGAATTCCACATCGCTGTGCTCGAAATTGTAGGCAGATTGCTCGACCTCGTTCTGGTGGTACACGTCACGATATGTGACGCCTTCGGTCCAAGTCAGGTCAAACACGTTCTCCACGCCCTGCAGATACATCGCCAGCCGTTCCAGGCCATAGGTGATCTCGCCGGTGATGGGCTTGCAGTCGATACCGCCGACCTGCTGGAAATAGGTGAACTGTGTCACTTCCATGCCGTTCAGCCACACTTCCCAGCCCAGGCCCCACGCGCCCAGCGTCGGGTTCTCCCAATCGTCCTCGACGAAGCGGATATCATTATTTTTAAGATCAAAACCCAGCGCTACCAGTGAACCAAGGTACAAATCGATGATGTTTGCAGGCGATGGTTTCAGCACCACCTGAAACTGATAGTAATGCTGCAAGCGGTTCGGGTTCTCTCCATAGCGGCCGTCCTTGGGGCGGCGCGACGGCTGCACATAAGCAGCCTTCCAGGGCTCGGGGCCAAGTGCGCGCAGGAATGTTGCAGTGTGCGACGTGCCCGCGCCGACTTCCATGTCGTAGGGTTGCAACAGCGCGCAACCCTTTTTGTCCCAGTAATTCTGGAGCGTCAGTATGATTTGCTGAAAACTTGGCAACGGGCCAAGTTTCCGTGAAGACTCGTGTCCGCTAGCGGACGTTATGTTGGAACCAAAAGTATGCATCTGGAGTTTCAGGCGGTTTCAAAGGTGCGTATTTTACTGGTTTTCCGCTTTTGCCGTCAGCACAACATGCCGTCCCGTCCGGATTGCCGTATCTTTCCCTATGTTGGCATTCGCCGCCTGTCTCTTGTATATTCTGTCACTCGTATACTTGTGGTTGATTTGTTCGCTCAATATCAGCCATATCACGACAGATGGCCAGCCAATTCTCCAAAGACCATTTTTATTGAGGTACCCATGAAGTTACGTATCACGATGACTTTTCTTCTTGTGCTTGCATTCAGCGGTTTTTCCCATGCAGAGGGTGAGATCGTAATCAAGTTCAGTCACGTGGACGCACCCGACTCACCCAGAGGCCAGGCGGCTGAAAAGTTCAAGCAACTGGCGGAACAGGGCACGAATGGCCGCATCAGGGTCGAAATTTATCCCGACAGCCAGCTCTATAATGAACGTGAGGAATTCGAAGCGCTACAGAACGATGCCGTGCAAATGCTGGCACCGTCGCTTTCAAAGTTTGGCGATATCGGTTTGCACGCATTCGACTTGTTTGACCTCCCCTACGTTTTTCCAAGCGAAGAGATACTGCACCGAGTAACGGATGGCCGGATCGGCAAGAGTCTGTTCCGGAAACTTTCCTCCAAGGGTTTGACCGGACTCGCCTTTTGGGACAATGGTTTCAAGCAGATGAGCTCTAACAGGGCCATGCATTCGGTAGCTGATCTGAAAGGGTTGAAGATTCACGTCCGTCCTTCCAAGGTTCTTGAATCGCAGATCAAGGCTCTTGGAGCAAATCCACAAGAAGACCCTGAAAACGAAGTTTATGCAGCCCTGCAACTGGGCGATATAGACGGTGCGGAGAACCCGGTTTCAAATTTCTACAAGCGGAAATTGTACGAAGTGCAGAAACACCTGACGATCTCGAACCATGGTTATGTCGGCTATGCGGTCATCGTCAACAAAAAATTCTGGGATGATCTTCCTGGCGATATTCGAGAAATTCTGGCGCTTGCCATGGACGAAACGACTGACTTTGAGCGCGATCTGGCGCAGAAGGACAATGACGATGCGCTTGCAAAGGTGACATCAAACCCAGACACCGAAGTGTATGTCCTGTCGGACAGGGAGCGAATTGCATGGCAGCGGGCTTTGCTTCCTGTGTATCAGGAATTCGACAGTGTGATCGGGAATTACCTGATCAGGAGTGTCGCCTCCACTGCATCACTGGTCATGAAAGAAAAGAATGCGGCCAAACTGAAAAGGAAGGCCCCTGCCA
>QJWF01000092.1 GCA_003235435.1 Nitrosomonadales bacterium | reverse complement strand
TCGTTCAAGCTGACAGGAAAGCGCGTTTTCCGAATGGCGCCGCTCCATCACCATTATGAACTGAAAGGCTGGAAAGAGACGCAAGTCGTAGTGAGATTCTGGATCATCACTATTTTGCTGGTATTGCTGGGTCTGGCGACCCTCAAGTTGAGATGATCGCGAAGGGGCAAATGTACAAGTTGATCGCGCAAGCATCAGGGAGGGACATATGAGCACAGCTAAAGTCATGTCTGCACCAAAGGATATTGCCGGGTCTGGTGAATCTCAGCTTGGTATGCCGCAGCATAAAGACAAATCAGTGCTGGTGCTGGGCCTGGGCGAAACAGGGTTGTCTATGGTGCGCTGGCTCAGCGCCCAGAAAGCGCAATTGCGGGTGGCGGATAGCCGCAGCACTCCGCCGGGTCTGGCCGAGATCGGACAGTATGTTGCAGCCGGACAAATCTACTGCGGGAATTTCAATGATGCGCTGTTTGACGGCATCGAATTGATTGCCATCAGTCCGGGTGTTCCATTGCGCGATCCGGCGGTGGCTAGAGCAGTGGCTCGCGGGATCGAGGTGGTGGGGGATATCGAGTTGTTCGCGCAATCCTTGCCGAAGGACAACCGTCCGCACATTCTTGCAATCACCGGAGCGAACGGCAAGACCACTGTCACCAGCATGGTGGAGCATCTTTGCAAGGCTGCCGGCAAGGATGCGGTAGCGGCGGGAAACATATCACCAGCGGTGCTAGACGTGGTATTGGAGCGTGGTGTGAATCAGCCGGAGGTTTGGGTCCTGGAACTATCCAGTTTCCAGTTGGAAACAACCAGCAGTCTGAATGCGGATGCCGCGACAGTGCTGAACATCAGCGAGGATCATCTCGATCGTTATGCGGATATGGATGAATACATCGCCGCCAAGGCAAGAATATTTTCCGGTTGCAGTGTTCAGGTTTTGAACCGTGATGACGAGCGCAGCATGAACATGGCACGAAAGGATTGCAAGGTCATCACGTTCGGCCTGAATGAGCCAGAAACCGAAGGTGATTTCGGCATAGAGCGCATTGAAGAAGAAATCTGGCTGATGCAAGGCAGGAAGCGCTTGCTCAAGGCCAGCGAGTTACAGCTGGTGGGCATGCATAACATTGCTAATGCCCTGGCTGCACTGGCTCTGAGCTGCGCAATAGATTTTCCGATGCCAATGCTGCTGGATGCGCTGCGCAGTTTCAAAGGTTTGCCACATCGCGTCGAACGCGTGGCGGAGATCGACGGTGTTGCTTACTACGACGATTCCAAGGGCACCAATGTCGGCGCGACCATTGCAGCGTTGCAGGGGTTGGGGTGCAAGGTGGTGCTGATAGCAGGCGGTGAAGGCAAGGGTCAGGATTTTTCGCCGTTAAATCCGGCGGTGGCTAAGCACGCCCGAGCAGTTGTGCTGATCGGGCGAGACGCTCCGATGATAGCGTCTGCACTGAATGGTTCCGGTGTCGACGTGTTGCATGCAGTGGATATGAATGATGCCGTGCAGCTGTCGGCAAGGCTCGCGCAGAGAGGCGATGCAGTATTGCTGTCGCCTGCCTGCGCCAGTTTCGATATGTTCCGCAATTACGAGCATCGTGCCGAGGTGTTTATCGAGGCTGTGCACAGGTTGAGCAGGGAGAAATCGTGGTCTCACTAACCCGTCCACATCCTTTGACGCCGACAAGGGGCGGCCCGTATCCGGCGAAGAGACCGGCAAGATCGGCAACGTCGGTCGGTGCCCGGGGATTACACCCCCACACTTCCTCAGTCAGGACGCGAATTCGCCCTTCCATTGCGCAATTTGACGAATTGCTGATCTGGGTATTGACCGGGCTGCTCGCGCTCGGACTGGTGATGGTTTATTCATCCTCTATCGCTACTGCGGAAGCGAATCAATTCACCGGTTACCAACCTTCCTATTATTTGTTCCGCCATGGTATGTACATTGCGATCGGATTGATTGCAGCGTTGTTCGCCTTTCAGGTCCCGTTTCAGAACTGGCAGCGTTACGCTCCTCATCTTTTCATGTTCGGGGTGCTGTTGCTGGTTTTGGTGCTGGTCCCGGGGATCGGACGCGAGGTCAACCACAGCCGCCGCTGGTTGCCGTTGTTCATCATCAATCTTCAGCCCTCGGAATTGATGAAACTGCTTGCGGTGTTGTATGCGGCTGATTACACGGTTCGCAAGGGAAAGATCAAACATCTGTTCATCAAAGCCTTTGTCCCGATGCTGGTAGTGATGGCGCTGATCGGCTCACTCTTGTTGCTGGAACCGGACATGGGTGCGCTGGTGGTGATCTGCGCCATAGCGCTGGCCACTTTGTGGCTGGGCGGATTCAATCTTGCAGTGTTCGCAGGTTTGATCGTGTCACTGCCAATGCTCTTTGCTGCAATGACGATATATGCGCCCTACCGGATGCAACGCGTCATAGGCTTCATGGATCCATGGGCCGACCCCTTCGGCAAGGGATATCAATTGAGCCATGCACTGATCGCATTCGGGCGAGGTGAATGGTTCGGCGTGGGTTTGGGCGGTAGCGTGGAAAAATTGTTTTACCTGCCGGAAGCGCACACCGACTTCCTGATGGCGGTTATTGCTGAAGAGTTGGGTCTGGTTGGCGTAACGGCGGTGATCCTGCTTTTCGCATTGCTGGTGGTACGCGCTTTTCAGATAGGCCGCAAGGCCGCCTTTCTAGATCGTAATTTTTCCGCTTTGGTCGCGCAGGGAATCGGAGTATGGATAGGGGTACAGGCAATGATCAATATCGGCGTGAATATGGGTGTGCTGCCGACCAAAGGTCTGACTTTGCCGTTCCTGAGTTTTGGCGGCAGCGGTATGCTGGTGAATTGTGTTGCAGCGGCAATGTTGCTTCGTGTGGATTATGAGAATCGGCGAATCGCAAGGGGGCAGCCGGTATGAGTCATTCGATTCTGATCATGGCGGGCGGAACAGGCGGGCATATCTTTCCCGCACTTGCCGTGGCGGATGTCTTGCGCTCCCTGGGGTGGCGGGTTACATGGCTGGGCGCTCCTCACAGCATGGAAGCTGAACTTGTGCCAAGGCACGGTTACGAAATGGCCTTGGTACGATTTTCCGGATTGCGCGGCAAGGGTTTGCTGCGCAAGCTGATGTTGCCATTCAACTTGCTGGTTGCGCTGTGGCAGAGCGCCGCCGCGATACTTCGCCATCGTCCCGATGTGGTGCTGGGAATGGGCGGCTATATTTCGTTTCCTGGCGGAATGATGGCGGCGGTATTGCGCCGTCCGCTGGTTATACACGAGCAAAACTCAGTGGCTGGTTTGAGCAACAAGGTGCTGGCGCGATTCTCACAAAAGGTGTTGAGTGGTTTCCCGGATGTTTTGCATCAGGCGATATGGTGCGGAAATCCGGTGCGCAACGATATCGCCGCATTGCCTGAACCCAGGCAGCGCTATGCAAATCATACGGGCAGAACGAATGTGCTGGTGTTGGGCGGAAGTCTGGGTGCCAAGGCTCTCAATGAAACCGTCCCGAAGGCACTCGCGCTGCTGCGCAGGGGGGGAGGCGACGCTTTGCTGCCGCAAGACACACAACCGAATGTGGTCCATCAGACCGGCAAGCAGCATCTGGCGGCGGTAAGTAATTCATATCGGCAGGCCGGAGTAGAGGGCGACATCAAGCCCTTCATAGACGAAATGGCAAAATATTATGGCAATGCTGATTTGGTTATTTGCCGTGCCGGTGCTCTGACTGTCGCTGAACTTGCCGCAGCGGGCGTGGCGAGCATATTGATCCCGTTTCCATTGGCGGTGGACGATCATCAGACCTGCAACGCACGCTTTTTGAGCGAGCGTGGTGCGGCTCTATTGCTGCCACAGAGTGAGTTGAGCGCAGAAAAGCTGGCGCAGATTCTGCGCGATTTGCTCTATGGAGAGCATGGCCGGGAAAGATTGGTGGCTATGGCACAACAGGCCCGCAGTGTGGCCAGACCTGACGCGGCTCGGAAAGTCGCAGATATCTGCGGAGCATTGGCGGAATCGTGAGACATAAAGTCAAACATATACATTTTGTCGGTATCGGTGGTTCCGGGATGAATGGCATTGCCGAAGTACTGCTCAATCTCGGCTTCCAGGTGAGCGGCTCAGATATCGCTGTGAATGCAGTGACCCGGCGTCTCAAGAAATTGGGCGCGACTGTGTATCCCGGCCATGCCGAACAGAACCTGGCCAATGCTGATGCAGTGGTTGTTTCCACCGCTGTCAAAGATGATAACCCGGAAGTGTCGGCTGCGCGCGCGCGCAGGATCCCCGTTGTACCGCGCGCGATGATGCTGGCCGAATTGATGCGTTTGCGCCAGGGTATCGCGGTGGCCGGCACACACGGCAAGACAACCACTACATCCCTGATCGCCAGTGTGCTGGCCAAAGGCGGTTTCGATCCGACATTTGTCATCGGCGGCAAGCTCAACAGCAGCGGGACCAATGCCAAGCTCGGCACGGGAGAGTTCATCGTGGTCGAGGCAGACGAGTCGGATGCATCGTTCCTGCACTTGCAACCGATACTCGCAGTGATCACCAACATCGATGCAGACCATATGGAAACCTATGGTCATGATTTTGCGCGGCTCAAGCAGGCGTTCGTGGATTTTGTCGAGCACCTGCCGTTCTATGGCAGGGTGATGTTGTGCGTGGACGATGCCAACGTGCGCGAAATCCTGCCGCGCATCAGCAAACCAGTGACGACGTACGGTTTAAGCGGGGACGCGCAGATCCGTGCCGTAGGCGTGCAGCACAGGGGAGGACAGATGCATTTCACGGCGCAATGCAGGCAGAACGGCACGCCAAAGGATTTGGACATAATCCTTAATCTGGCCGGGATGCACAACGTGCTCAACGCTCTCGCGGCGATCGCGGTTGCATTGGAAGTGGGCGTGACCAGCGGTGCGATTGTGGCA
The DNA here is from genome assembly GCA_003235435.1 of Nitrosomonadales bacterium. Classification (GTDB taxonomy): domain Bacteria; phylum Pseudomonadota; class Gammaproteobacteria; order Burkholderiales; family Gallionellaceae; genus Gallionella. Next base: position 1,427 of record QJWF01000092.1, on the reverse strand, counting down.
GCACTGGCTGAATTCGAAGGTGTGGGCAGGCGCTTCCAGAATTACGGCGAAGTCAGCCTGGCCAACGGCGGCAGCTTCACGCTGATTGACGATTACGGACATCATCCTGCGGAAATGGCAGCAACGCTGGAAGCTGTGCGTGGTGCGTTTCCGGGCAGGCGGCTGGTATTGGCGTTCCAGCCGCATCGTTTCACGCGTACCCGCGATTTGTTTGAGGATTTTGTCAAAGTATTGTGCAGCGTGGATGCGCTGGCCTTGACGGAGGTGTATGCGGCTGGGGAACAACCCATCGTTGCTGCGGATGGACGGGCGCTGATGCATGCCTTGCGAGTGGCCGGCCAGAGCGAGGCGCTCTTCGTCGAGAATGTCGCAGACATGCAGAAGGTGATATTGCAGATGGTGCAGGGAGGAGACGTGGTCGTCACCATGGGAGCCGGATCGATTGGCAATCTTCCCAGCAGTTTGCTCGGAAGAAACGAAGGGGATGCAACCGGGAAAGTGCCTGCCATGGAGGCGCAACATACGGGTGAGTCATGAATATGGCCGAGTCAAAACATATAGCCGAATCAACTCTACGCGGCACGATGCGCGAACATGTCGATATGCGCAAACACACCAGCTGGCGAGCAGGCGGGATCGCCGAGCGCATGTACAAACCCGCAGACCTGAAGGATCTGCTGGCATTCCTGCGCGGCATGCCTGTCGATGAGCCGCTCTATGCGGTGGGCCTGGGAAGCAATCTGCTGGTGCGCGATGGCGGTTTGCGTGGAACGGTTCTGCTGATGCATAGCGCACTGAACCATCTTCGCCTTGAAAAGGACGGCAGCGTGTATGCCGAAGCTGGTGTATCGGGGGCAAAGTTGGCGCGGTTTGCAGCACTGCATGATTTAAGCGGCGCAGAATTTTTTGCGGGAATTCCCGGAACGGTCGGCGGCATGCTCGCGATGAATGCGGGTTGCTATGGCAGCGAAACATGGGGAAAAGTGCTGAAGGTGATGACTGTGAACCGGCAAGGTGAGGTGCGCGTTCGCGCGGCGGCAGATTATGAAATCGGCTATCGCCACGTTGTACTGCGTGAAGATAGCGAGGAATGGTTCACTGCTGCCTGGCTTGCATTTGTTCGTGGGCATGGCACAGCCGCGCGCATGGAGATTAAAGAGTTATTGAACAAGCGCATCGCCAGCCAGCCGTTGAGTCAGCCGAATGCCGGTTCGGTGTTTCGCAACCCGCCCGGCGACCATGCTGCTCGGCTGATCGAACTGTGCGGATTGAAAGGCAAGCGCATCGGCGGCGCGCAAGTGTCGAATAAGCACGCCAACTTTATCGTGAATGTCGGCTACGCGAGTGCGGCCGATATCGAGCGATTGATCAACGAGGTGCAAGTCGTGGTCGAGCAACGCACCGGTGTGAGATTGCAATGCGAAGTG